>CANFXM010000014.1 GCA_947451045.1 Actinomycetota bacterium
AAGCGTCGCAAGAAGGCAGCAGCTAAGAAGGCAGCTCCAAAGCGTCGCAAGAAGGCAGCAGCTAAGAAGGCAGCTCCAAAGCGTCGCAAGAAGGCAGCAGCTAAGAAGGCAGCTCCAAAGCGTCGCAAGAAGGCAGCAGCTCCAGCAGCTGCTCCAAAGAAGCGCCGCCGCAAGAAGGCAGCAGCTAAGTAATATATTAAATAAAAAAGCCCGCCACTTTATGTGGCGGGCTTTTTTTATATCTACATTTTATTTTTCATCAAGTGGATTTGTACGAAGTCCCTCTTCAACTTTTTCAAAAATAGTTGCGATTGCAATTTGATCTTGCTTCGATAGTAAATCTACAAATCTATTGCGCACACTTTCAACATGATCTGGAGCTGCAGCAACAATTGCTCTCCATCCCTTGGGTGTCATCACTGCAAAATAACCGCGCTTATCAATGGGGCAGGGTTCTCGCTTTACCCATCCAGCTTTTTCCATCACCTTCATGCGATGAGAAAGCCTTGACCGTGAGAGCATCGCAATATCGGCTAATTCACTCATACGCATGCGACGATCTGGGGCATCGCTGAGCTGGGCCAGAATTTCGTAATCAGGCATGGATAAATCGTGAGCTTGCAGGTCGGCATCAAGGGCTTCCAACAAACGGCGGCTGGCCACGATATATCGGCGCCAGGCTTTCATTTCTGCTGGGGTAAGCCACTTCGGAGCCGAGGTTGTAATCTTGCGCTGCGCCATAGGAAGATTCTAGCCTTACTTGTTGAATCTTCAACTACTTTAAAAGGATGCCTCACATGAGTTCTTCGCAGAGCGGTTTAGATTCAGCCCATTTTGATACCTCGGTTCGAATCCAAGATGACCTCTATCGCCATTACAACGGAACGTGGTTACGCGAGGCCCAAATTCCAGCAGACCGTTCCTCCGATGGCGCCTTCTATGCCCTTCGCGATCAGTCAGAAGCCCATGTTCGAGAAATCATTGAAAGTGCAACAGGTTCTGGTGAAGCTCAACAAATCGGAGATCTGTACCGATCTTTTATGGATACAGATTCCATCGAAAAATTAGGGACTTCAGTTCTCAGCGATGACCTCGCCGCAATCAATGCAATTACTGATGCATCGCAATTCATTGCCACAATGTCTCGATTAGAAATTGGTGGTCTCGGTGGAGTTTTTGGTGCCGGCATTTATACCGATGCAATGGATTCAACAACCAACATTGTCTACTTAGGGCAAAGTGGAATTTCACTTCCGGATGAGTCCTACTATCGCGAAGAACAATATGCACCCATTCGCGATGCATTTCTCGAACACGTTGCACAGATGTTCGCTCTCGTTGGCATCGCTGGCGGTCGTGATAAGGCTCAGAAAATCTTGTCACTTGAAACCCAGATTGCGAGCGCCCATTGGGATCAAGTCAAAGAGCGCGATGCAACCCTGACATATAACAAACATTCGTTGGCACAGCTCAAAGCCATCTCGGTGGGCTTTGATTGGGATCTTTATTTGAAGGCGGGCGAAATTCCAGTTCGCGCTTTTGAAACTGTGGTTGTCCGGGAACCTTCATTTTTTAGCGCCCTTGGAAAAATGATTGCCGAATTTGATCGCGACTCATGGGTTGACTGGCTCTGCTGGCAACTCATTTCGGGATCAGCCCCCTACCTCAATCAAGCGCTGGTAGAGCAAAATTTTGCTTTCTATGGCACCACACTCTCCGGTACTCCTGAACTTCGCGAGCGCTGGAAGCGCGCAGTCTCACTCGTTGAAGGCTCCCTCGGTGAAGCAGTAGGAAAGGTCTATGTTGAAAAACATTTCCCACCTGCTGCAAAAGCGCGAATGCAAGAACTCGTTGCTAATTTGATTGAGGCATACCGCGTCAGTATCGAAGGTCTGGATTGGATGAGCGCGCAGACAAAGGTCAAGGCACTTGAAAAGCTCCGTAAGTTCACTCCCAAAATTGGATATCCAGATAAATGGCGTGATTTTTCTAGTCTTGTCATTACACCTAACGATTTGATGGGCAACCTCACCCGTGTTACGCATTTCCAACGCGATTATGAATTAGCAAAAATTGGTGCACCAGTTGATCGCGCCGAGTGGTACATGACCCCTCAAACAGTCAATGCCTATTACAACCCTGGCATGAATGAGATTGTTTTTCCCGCAGCTATTTTGCAGCCACCATTTTTCGGTCTGAGCGCCGATGATGCCGTGAACTATGGCGGTATTGGCGGCGTTATTGGCCATGAAATTGGCCATGGCTTTGATGATCAGGGCTCTAAATATGATGGCGATGGAAATATGGTCGACTGGTGGAACGATAGCGATCGCACTGAATTTGAAAAGCGCTCCAATGCCCTCATTGCCCAATACAACTCTTTACGCCCGCAAGAAACCCCTGACATCACCGTCAATGGGGCGCTCACTGTGGGCGAAAATATTGGTGACTTAGGTGGAATCACAATTGCCTATAAGGCATACAAGATTTCACTGGCTGGCAAAGATGCGCCAATCATTGATGGCCTCACCGGTGATGAACGCTTCTTTTTATCATGGGCCCAAATCTGGCGCGGCAAAGTTCGCCCAGAAGAATTGCGCCGCCGCATTGCAACCGACCCTCACTCCCCTGCTGAATTTCGTTGTAATGCCATTGTTTCTAACTTCACTCCTTTCTACGAGACTTTTGGTCTCACCAAAACCGATGCACTGTGGCTGGATGAATCAGAGCGAGTAGCAATTTGGTAATTTCACAATGAGTAATGGTTTCTCATTTGAGATAAAACATTCGCAAGAAAATTCACTGGCCCGAGTTGGCACCATTTCAACTCCTCATGGTGATATCCAAACCCCTGCCTTCATTCCAGTGGGTACAAAAGCAACTGTAAAATCTGTCTTACCGGAATCAATGCGCGAACTTGGATCGCAAGCACTTCTCGCTAATGCCTATCACCTTTACTTACAGCCAGGTCCTGATGTCCTGGATGAAGCTGGCGGGCTTTCACAATTTATGAATTGGAATGGCCCAACAATTACAGATAGTGGTGGCTTCCAAGTTCTCTCCCTCGGTGTTGGATTTAAAAAAGTTTTGGCAATGGATGCCGATACATTCCGCGCTGATGATGTCATCGCCGATAATAAAGAGCGATTGGCGCACGTCGATGGTGAGGGCGTAACTTTCAAATCACACCTCGATGGCTCCATGCATCGCTTTACTCCAGAAATTTCGATGCAAGTTCAACATCAAATAGGCGCCGATATTATTTTTGCATTCGATGAATGCACCACGCTTCATAACACTCGCAAATATCAAGAGCTCGCACTTGATCGCACCTACGCATGGGCTATTCGTTGCCTCGATGAACATAAAAGCCAGACCGAGCTTCGCGCAGGTAAGCCATACCAAGCCCTTTTTGGTGTCATCCAAGGCGCTCAATATGAAGACCTTCGTAGAAAAGCCGCAGCCGATATGGGCGGGCTGCAATCGTCGGGAATTTCATTCGACGGCTTTGGTATTGGTGGAGCACTCGATAAACAATCCCTTGGAACTATCGTCAGTTGGGTCAATGAAGTCTTGCCAGAAAATAAGCCAAAGCACTTATTAGGAATTGGCGCCCCAGAAGATCTCTTTGTTGGTGTTGAAAACGGAATTGATACATTCGATTGCGTTCTCGCATCGCGAATTGCACGAACAAGCGCTGTGTATACGATGGAAGGGCGTTTTAACGCCTCTAACGGGGCATATAAGCGCGATTTCAACCCTATTGATGACGAATGCGACTGTTATACATGTGCGCACTACACGCGGGCCTATATCAACCATTTATTTCGCGGTAAAGAAATCCTTGCAGCAACCCTGGCAACTATTCATAACGAACGCTTTATTGTGCGCCTCGTTGATCAGATGAGACAGGCGCTTCTGGATGGAAATTTTGCCGACATGAAAGCTGACTTTTTAGGTCGCTATAAGCACCGTTCGGGGCAAGCTAGCGATTAGTTCGCATTCTATTTTGCGACGATATCGGCTCTATAGGAGTAATTGAAATCCTTCATATTCATGGTGCCCACCTGAACCATCGTGCTATTTGTAACTTTAAAAATGGCTCCTAATACTCCAGGTGAAAATGGACCGCAGCCTCCGCCAAGCCATATATGGGTGCTATCGAGGTATTGAGTGTTACCGCAAAATGGAATGTGAACAGGAAATGGGATTTCCTTGAGTTGCCACTTGCCATTTGATAACTTGAAATCTAAAAATTGTGAAACTTTGTCAAAAGTAAAATTACCCAAGGCCGTTATCTCTGTATTTGAATAATATCGAGCAAAGTGTTGAAGTGAATTATCTGTCTCTATTACTTTCTTCACCTTCTGAAGATTTGAGTCCAAAATTATCAAAATTGATGGGCTTCTCAAACTAATCAAATAGTCATTAGTGGCCTTATGAAATTGCATCGAATTTGCATGGCATACATCAATAGGTGATGAAGCGCTTTGCGGATCATTGAACAATCGCATTTTGTCTATCAGCGGCTCGCTCACGCTCTTATTTGCTACCGCCCAATCCCAGAAACTAAATTGCTTGATTGCAATTCCACTATGGACTTCAGAAATAATGCAATCCAATATTGGGAGTTTATAGCCTCGTTTGAGCCAGGTACTATCAACATTTCTCGTGATCGTCGATATCACGACCGGATTTCCAGCTTTTGACACTGTGATTGCATGTCCTTCAGGCAGCGACGTTCCATATTTTGTTTTAACGTCATTGATTCTTTGAACATTGCGAAAATTTGAATCCAGCATGCGCCAAACACCGGGGGAAGTTGCAGTCACTCCGAAATCTTGCTGCTCTAAATATGCGTATTCTGGAACGCCACCAAAACCTGGAGTTAAGGGCGCATCGGTAATTTTTCTAAAACCAATGAGATTGCTAGGGGATTTTATGAAAAACTTTATATTTTTCCCATTTGAGTCGATGGCATATGTTCCATTTGCAACCACCGGAGTCGAGAGAATATCTGACTTACTTATCAGCGTTGTATCACCCGAAAAACTAATCAGAGGGAAATCTGCTGGTGCAGGGTAGACCTGAACCAGCATCTTCCCATTCGAATCCGTAATTTCTTTTATCGGTTTCGCTAAGTCTGATTCGCTCAAGAGCGCACCCGACACCAATGAAAAGTGAAAACCACTATTGGGCGGAACAGCCATTTTTACTGCATCTGTAATTACGGTAGTTGTATCAGAGCTAGCAAAATTGACCGTAAAACTAATTTTTTCCATGGAATGAAAAACATTCAAGTAAACTTTTAGGATACTTCCTGAAACTACGGAGCTAATATTTTCTGAGCTCAGAACTGAAATTTGTGATGGCGCGATTGCCGACGCCGGAGAAATTGAAAATCCAACCAACAAATTACAAATCATCAATACCGCTAAATACAAGGACTTATTTTTTGATTTTCTTATGAGTGATATCGACACCCCTAGACAATAGACTCGATATCTTCTTTAAGGTCGATTCCATCCTGTGAATATCATGTGGGTGGAGTTACGCGTTCACAGTGAGCAAGTGGGTACTTTAGTTTTTTGCAGCAAGGCGAGCTTCACGGCGAATGCGTTGTTCTGCAGGATCTGGCACTGGCACCGCGGATATCAATCGGCGTGTATAGGCATTGCTCGCATTTTGTAATATCTGATCGCGATCGCCAACTTCAACTAGTTCTCCATTTTGCATCACTGCAATTCGGTGCGCCAAAATATCTACAACCGCTAGGTCATGACTAATAAAGAGACATGCGAAATTGAGTTTGCCTTGTAACTCTTGCAATAAATCAAGAAAGCGCGCCTGTACCGATACATCGAGTGCCGACGTTGGTTCATCGGCAATCAAAAGATCTGGAGTCAGTGCAAGTGCTCTAGCAATACCTACACGTTGGCGCTGACCGCCCGATAACTCGTGTGGATAACGGTTGCGATAACTCCGAGGAAGTTCTACTTGATCCAATAAATCTTCAACCTTGTGAGCCAATTCGGCGCCTTTTGCTAAGCCGGCCAAGAAAATGGGTTCGCCAATACTTTCTCCGATTGGAAGTCGGGGATTGAGCGAGCTGGCGGGGTCCTGAAAAACAATTCCTGTGTGGCGACGTATTGCAAATAATTCTTTATTCGTTGCATGACTGATGTCTTTACCGACTACTTCAATCTTTCCTTCTTTGATCGGCAAAAGGCCAATGGCTGCTCGGCCCACTGTTGTTTTTCCTGAACCGGATTCTCCAACGAGGCCAACAATTTCTCCGCGATAAATTTCGAGATTGAAATTTTTCACAGCGACAAATGCTGGGATACGCCCACGCTTTGGATATTCAATGGTGACATTTTCAAGTTTGAGAACTGGTTGCTTATCCAAAATTTCAAGAACTCTCTTTGTCGAAGAGCCTAGCTTTGGCACGGCGCCTAAAAGTTCTTGTGTGTAAGGATGCTGAGGGCGATTAAAAATCTGGTCAGCACTGCCGTGTTCAACAGTAAGACCATCTTTCATGACCAGAATTTCATCGGCCATATCGGCAACAACGCCCATGTCGTGAGTAATCAATAAAATCGCAGACTTGAGTTTGTCTTTCAATCCACGCATCAAGTCCAAAATTTCTGCTTGAACTGTTACATCGAGTGCTGTGGTTGGTTCATCTGCGATAAGAAGGCCTGGATCGCATGCAAGTGCTTGGGCAATCATGGCGCGCTGGCGCTGTCCACCCGAGAGTTGGTGGGGATACTTATTAATTGATTTTTCAGGATCAGGAATATCAACCATGCGAATAAGTTCTACGGCGCGCTCGTGCGCCTCTTTAGGTCCCATCTCAAAGTGATTGCGCAGTGTTTCAACAATTTGAAAACCAATTGTGTAGACAGGGTTCAGAGCGGTCATTGGCTCTTGGAATATGTATGCAACTTCGCGACCTCTATATTTTTGAAGCGTCTTAGCTGCGGCGCCTAACATTTCTTTACCTTTGACTTCGATACTTCCTGACATCTTGGCATTAGAAGCTAAAAGGCTCATAAGACCAAGTGCGGTAGTTGATTTTCCCGAACCCGATTCGCCAACAATGGCAAGTACTTTGCCGGCCTCAAGTTCGAAGTTCATATTTCGGGCAGCGGGATACCACACACCATCAACCCAAAATTCAACGGTGAAATCTTTTACTTTCAACACTGGATCGCTCATGCCGCCACCATTTCTCGCGCACTAAATCGTTGCCGTGAGAAGATTGCCGAATGAGCACTCGTGAAACTTTTCGCCCCCGTAGTGCCCTTGCCAGCGGTGCGATTATTTTTATTACTTCTCTGGTTCTCATCATCCAAAGTTTTATGTACGAGCGCGGGATAGCAATTCTTCAGACTATTTTTTGGAGTCTTCTCGCTTCTCAAATTGCTTACGCCATATTCATCAGACCAAAGGTAATCTTTTTTGCTGAAGGCTTGACGTTGCATAACCCATTTACCACTGTGAGTTTTGGCTGGAGTGA
This sequence comes from Actinomycetota bacterium, assembly GCA_947451045.1. GTDB lineage: Bacteria > Actinomycetota > Actinomycetes > Nanopelagicales > Nanopelagicaceae > Planktophila. The sequence continues at coordinate 7,523 of CANFXM010000014.1, forward strand.
TGTTGAAGAGGTCGAAGGCAAATACTCCATGTCCATTCTTTATTTGGGCAAACATTTTTATGCTTGGGCTGCTCCAGCCCCTGGCCGATACCACGCTCGGAGTATTCATCCCAGCGAAATCAGGGGAATGAAAATTAATGACGCTTCCATGATGAGACCCGGTGAATCCCCGCGCACTCATTCTGGTGTCGCAGTTGATATTGCTCGACGCTATTGGCAAGACTTTAGGAACTCCAATATTGAAGGAATCGAATTTCATAAAACTTTTGCTCGCATACCCTTTATTTTTGTGTGTGCTAATTTTATTATCTGCATCGCAGTAACTATTAATCATTCCTAGCCCTCAATTTCAGGGTTACATTGCGTTCCTTGCGTGAAATTTTTCTTCTTTGACGAGGGTCAAAGGCATCACGCAACCCGTCGCCAACAAAGTTAATGCAAAGTGCAATTGTCACAATGAAAAATCCCGGATACCAAAAGAGCCAGGGGCGTGTACTAAATGCATCCTGATAACGGCTGATCAACAAACCTAACGAGACATCTGGAGCAACAACACCGAATCCAAGGTAACTCAAAGCTGTTTCTAAAAGAATTGCCCCTGACATCAATAAAGTTACGGACACAATAATGACACCAACGGCATTAGGTAGAATATGTTTGAAAATTATTCTTCTATTCGTTGCTCCTGCTACACGGGCGGCATCAACAAATTCTCGTTCACGAAGAGTCAGAAACTCACCTCTCACGAGTCTGGACAAACCAGTCCATGCAAATAAGCCTAGATAGAGCGCCAAGAATGACACACCGAGATTTCCAAAGTGAGCACCAATAACAGCACCGATAATGATTGTTGGAATTGTGATAATAAAATCTGTGAAGCGCATCAAGACTGCATCGATCCATCCGCGATAGAAACCTGAAATAGCCCCGATGACAGTTCCAATAGTTCCACCAACGAGTCCGATAATTACTGTTACGAGAAGTGAGCGTTGCGCGCCTCGAATTACTAATGCAAAGTAGTCGTGTCCAACATCGTCTTGGCCAAAAGGATGGTCGCCAAATCGTAAACCTGAGCCACCCAAGAAATGTGGACGCAGATTCAGAGTTGGACATCCAACAGTGTTATTAGGACACTCTTTGAAAGCTAGATCAGGCATATCGGAAATCGTGTACTTCCACCAACCGTGGTAGTGGAAAAATAAAAATTGCATATCGAATACTGAAAAAACAAAAATAATAATTATCAGCAAAACTGCTAACGCAATCATGGCAGCTTTATGCCTAAAAAATCTTTGGATAACAATTTGTGACTGACTCAAACCTTCAGTTTCTTTATTAAGAATGTCACCTTGTTGTAATATTTCGGCGCCCTTAGATTTATTTCTTAGCGAAAATTTCATTGACTACCCACACGAATTCTTGGATCTAGGGCTGAATAAAGTAAATCAGCAACTAAATTTGCTAAAACAGCTAAAGACGCTGTAACTAAGAAAACGCCCATTAACAAATTCAAATCAAAGTTATTGAGTGCATTATTGAAAAGAGTACCCATGCCATTCCAACCAAATACATGCTCCGTAATAATTGCTCCACCGACAATACTTGCAATATCGACAACAATTATTGTCGTCAACGGAATCAGCGTGTTTCTAAAAGCATGGCGCATAATCACAGTTCTTTCCGTCAATCCCTTTGCACGAGCTGTTCGTATGTAATCTTGATTGAGCACTTCTAAGAGCGTGCCACGTGAATATCGAATATACCCTGCGAAAGAAATAGCAGTAAGTGCCATAGTTGGAAGAACTAAGTGCATCAAAATATCCAGCGTTGTGAGCCAGTAATTTCCTGGTTCAAGCAAGCTATTGGATTGACCAATAGTTGGCACAGGACGCCCATTGATTGCATCACTCTCGAAATACGGCTTCCAGGTATGCATCAACTTATCCAATATTGTCACCGCACTAATCGTGATTGCGGTTAGCAACGTGGTTCTAAAAAGTGGTCCTCGATCGATTTTACTAAATATGAATGTGGCGCCTATGGCTACTAGGAAAGTAAGTAAAACCATGAACGGGAAAATAATTGCTTTGTGATCATTTCTAAATGCAATTTGGGATGGGTAATAGGCAATGAGGCCAATCACAACCATAAATAGAGATGCCTTTAATGCTTTTTTATCACTCAAACCAACTGAGAGGTGTGTAATTCCAAATGCAATCCCTACACCGAATATTGCAATTCCAAATGGTCCAAGACCTGGGTTCATGAGCCAATGTGATTTTACAATCGTGACGATTATTGCGGCACTTGCAATACCAACCCCCACGAATACTGACCAAAATCTTTTTCGTGTGCCTCCGATAATTGAGGCCCATAAAAATCCAGAGACAAGTCCAATTCCACTCAGCCAGAAAGGAGTTATTTTTGGATCTCCGAGAAAATTATTAAATTGAATTGCAAGAAATTGCTTCAATAAAACAGCAACCCAAAATATTGGAAGGGAAAACAAAAGAAATGCAATAAAAGTCATAATGTAATCAAATTGACTGTACTGTCGCAAAGCGGTAACTATTCCGATAGTTATACCTAAAATAATTGCAATAAATGTTGCCGCCGAAACCAATCGAAGAGTTGTTGGAATGGCAGCACCTAGGGCAGAAGCTACTGACTCATGTGTACGAGTCACGCCTAAATTTCCATGTCCTACTAATGTTCCCAGCACGTTTTTGAGCCACATGAAATAGCGCAATGGCGGAGGCAAATCCAGACGCAATTCGCGAGTAGTTACCAAAATTAATTCTTTCGCATTTGGCGCGCGACTCAATCGAAGTTCGCCGATAGGGTCATTTGAAATTGCAGCTAAATTGAAAAGGATGAAACTTGAACCGAGGAGAATGACGACGAGCGTGCCTAGACGGCGGAAAATATAAGTAATCATCACTTCTCCTTTCGAAAGTTCTTACAAATCATAGATGTCACAACAATAGTGGTGCCTAACTTTCGCTAGGCACCACTATTGCTATAACTATTTACCGACCATAACTGGTCAGATCACTAAAGAATAATCTTTAGTAGTGCCACTCCCAGAAATTCCACACTGTTTCAGGAAGGATTGGTGAAGGATCTATACCCTTGAGATCTTGTGAAACAGCAGTAACTGCTGGCCACTGAGTGATGTTTACTGACATTGCATCGTCATAAACATTCTTCTCAACGATCAAATATTGGGCATAAATTTCATCATCAGTTAGCACAGTAGCCTGCAATTTCTTCACTGCTGCATCAACTGCTGGGTTGTTATAACCAGAGTATTGATCTGCTCCTGAGTTCCAACCACCAGTTAGACCAGCTTGGAATACTCCGCTAAGTCCGTTGCCACAGAAGTATGCATCGTACTTATTAGAAGGAAGTAGTGATACCCACTTCACTTCTGGAGTTAGATCAGCATCAAAACCAGCCTTTGCAAGGCCTGCCTTAATAATTGCAGCCTCTGAAATGCGTCGTGCATTTGAAGGTGATCCCCACAAGATTTTGATCTTCACGTTTGGAGCGCTTGCAGATGTTGTTGGGTAGTACTTCTGTACTAACTTCAACGCATCAGTAGTACGGCTAGCTTGTGTGCCAGCTGTATAGCGACTGCTTCCATTGTTTGCGACCATCTTCTTGTAATTTGGGAATGTCGAGAAGTAGTTAATGCTGTCCATCGGACCAGACTTAGCTGACAATGGCTTCCAGACTTTCTCTACGATTTCATCTCGAGGGAATGCCATCAAGAATGCTCGACGAATATCTGTTGCCTGAGCTTTTGACGCGGCTGTTGAGCCGTTTGCAAAAACTCCGGTGTAATGATCAGTTTCTCCTGGACCATCACCACTGCGAAGATAAACACCTTCCCAAGTAGCTGATAGCGCATTGATTACTTGAATTCCAGAAATCTTGTTGAGTGCAGCAAGGCCGTCAGCGGTTGCTTGTCCTGCATAAACATCAACTTCGTGGTTTGCCAAAGCTTGAACTGCTGCAGTTCCGTCAGAAATGGTATTGAGAATAATTTTTTCAATTCCATGAGTCTTTGGACCAGAGTTGTACTTTGGGTTCAATGTCAATGTCACACGTTGTGCTTTGACAGCACTTGAAACAAGGTAAGCACCATTGTTTACAAGTAGAAGTGGGTTTGTCTTCGCATCAACGGCATCAATGTTGTACGCGCTGCTCCAAATTTTTCCCATTGCTTTCAAGGTTTTTGTATCTTTAGTCTTGAATGCGGTGAGGAATTTATTTTTTGCAGCTAGATTGTGAGGACCTGAGCCCAGCTTCTTTTCGCCGGCTGCAAGTTCAACCAATGTGTGCACAGGGAATGCACCTGGTGATGAAAGGACCCAGTCAGGAATTGCTGCCTTGTAAGTAACGGTTACGCCCATGCGATCACTTGTGAGAACTGGTTCTCCCACGATGTTTTGGTCATATGTACCGTTATATCCCAAGGAATCAAATGCTGCAGGAGCCTTTGTATCTGCAGGATCTCCAAGACCCGCAGCGATTGAATATGCACTTGAGCTAATTACGTGAGACAAAAGTAAATCAACTCCATCGATTGGTGTTCCATCTGACCAAACAATGCCCTTATTGACCTTATATTGGACTTTGAAAGGCTTTTGACTAATTACTTTGTATGACCCAAATGATGTATTTGGGATAATTGATGGTTCATTGTTGTAGTAGTAGAAACCCATGCTTGTCATATAAGCGATATCTGTATTCATAACCAAGTTCTGGCCAGAAGTGTTTGGGTTGAGTGAAGTAAAAGAGTTACTTTCAACAATTACAACACTTGTACGTGTAGCTGCACTTGCCGGCGACATTGCGCCGAAGACAAGCCCAGCCGATGCTGCAAGCGCGAGCGCTGCTTTCGCGCTGCGGTTCCATTTCTTCATAGTTCCTCCTCGAGGGTGAGAAGAGCGCTACGGAGAGTCGACCACTCCATAGAGCCCTTTTTTATTACCCGCGAGTCTGCCCTATGTCGCCAATTGTTTGCAATAAGTAAGGGGTGAAAACGCCCTATGAACGGGCCGCCTCTAGGCGTGATGTAGTGAGTCGAGGGATGGCGAAGATTGCTAAGAGGATGGAAAGCAAGGCCCCTAGGAAATAGGGGCAACGTAGAGCGAATTCTCGACTCGCCACATGGTGGATGAGAGAGACTGAAAACCCACCTAGAAGTATCCCAATAGGGATGCTCCCCCATGCAAAAAATCTATACACACTATTTACTCGCCCCAATAAATGGGCGGGGATAATACTTTGGCGCAAAGAAACAGTAATGACATTCCATAAGACTGCAAAAAATGTTTCGACTGCAATGACGACCCACGCAAATTGCCAGGAATTCGTAGAACCAATAAGAATCAAAAAAATTGGCATTGAAATCAACACTAACGCAAGTGAAGTTCCACTTCCTATCTTTTTTGAAACTCGTGGTCCTAATGTGCCTCCCAAAACTCCACCGACTGCACCAGCAGTCCCCAGGATTGAAAATATAAATACACTTGTATGAAGTATTTCTTGTGCGAAGAGAATAAAGACTGCGCCAACGAGTGAGCCAATACCATTCATACATCCCAAAATTATTGCCATTGGGCGAAGGAGGGTATGAGACCAGAGCCACATATATCCCTCTTTGAGATCTACGCGAAAATTTACTTTTACTAGATTCTCACTTTTTGGTTTGGATCTAAAGCTGCCTGGAATCATTGAAATCAAAGCCGCTGCAATAAAGAATGAACCTGCATCGAAGAAAAATGGGAAGAAAATGGCTACTACGATCAGCAAGCTTCCAAGAGGTGGACCGATGAAAGAATTTGTTAATGATTCGGCTGACCACATACGTCCATTAGCTTTTTCTAAATTTTCTTCATCAACTACTGATGGCATAAAAGTTTGAGCTGCGTTATCTCGCAGAACTTCGGCGAATCCAAAAAGTAGTGCTGCAAAAATTGATACGAGATAGAGAGTCCAATTTGTTTTCATTTGAGTGATTGAAGCAACATGATTGAACGAAGGAAGTGTGTTTCTTTGCTGAAAAACTACAGCGGCAACAATTAGGGTGAGTAATCCGCGAAAGAAATCCATTGAAGCAATAATCTTTCTGCGATCAAATCGATCGGTAATTACTCCAGCAGGCAACGTAAAAATCAACCACGGAAGCCTTGAGGCAACAGCTGCAAAGGCAATCAATAAAGGTGAACGCGTAATCGCAGATGCCAGCCAAGGGTAAGCCACCGATGAAATGCCATCACCTAAATTAGAAATTGCAGTAGCGCTCCATAATTTCCAATACGAAGCACCTAATTTCTTGGCCATCACTACCTCCAATCGGTATGTATACCCTAAGGTTTTCGCATGAGTAAACATACGAGCGTAGATGCTGATTTTTTGGCACTTCCACTAGAAACCACATCGAATGCCGCAATTGATTCAGCAAAATCTTTAGGTGCCTCCCATGTGGATGTTCGCATTGAAAAAACTAGAACTGGATATTTGCAATTGCGCGATGCCAAGCCAGAATCACAAACTGATGACTCCGTTGTAGGCCTTGGAGTTCGCGTAATCGTTAATGGTGCTTGGGGCTTTGCATCTTCTCCAGTTATCTCTGTTGCTAAAGGGCAAGAATTAGCAGCAATTGCAGTAGCCATGGCTAAAACAAGTAAACCCCTTGCCACTGAAGAAGTAGCACTTGCACCTGAACCTATTTATGCCAAGAAGCAATGGGTTTCAAATTACGAAATTGATCCCTTTGAGGTTTCGGATTCTGAAAAATTGGATCGTCTTGCATCATTGAGTAATAAATTATTAGCATCAAAATCTGTCAATCACGCAAGTGCGTACACAATGTATGTCAAAGAACAAAAGCACTATGCAGATTCTTTTGGTACAAGTACGACGCAACAACGAGTACGTACTCAGACTCAAATCGAAGGTATTTCAGTGGGTGACCATGGATTTGAATCAATGCGAACTTTGGCTCAACCTGCAGGTTTTGGTTGGGAATGGATGCGCAACGATATTTACGACTGGGACTCAGAAATAGATGAGCTTCCAACTCTGCTTGCCGAAAAAGTAGCCGCACCTTCTGTAATACCTGGGAAATACGACTTACTTATTCATCCTTCAAATCTATTTCTAACCATTCATGAATCTATTGGTCATGCGACAGAACTCGATCGTGCAATTGGTTATGAAGCAAACTATGCAGGAACTTCATTTGCAACAGTAGATAATCTCAATAAATTACAATATGGATCAGCGAAAATGCATGTCACCGGTGATCGCAATACCGAACATGGTTTGAGCTCTGTGGGCTGGGATGATGAAGGTGTTGCGGCCCAACGTTGGGACATTATCAAAGATGGTGTGCTCGTTGGCTATCAAACAGATCGTCGTATTGCAGCACGTGTGAACCAGGAGCGCAGCTTTGGATGTGCATTTGCTGATTCTCCGTCGCACGTCCCCATTCAGCGCATGCCAAATGTTTCATTGCAACCAGATCCACAGGGTCCAACACTTGAGGCAATGATTTCTTCGATGGAGGATGGAATATATATTCGTGGAGATAAATCCTGGTCTATCGATATGCAACGCTATAACTTCCAATTTACTGGACAGCAATTTCATAGGGTAAAGAATGGAAAAATTGTTGGCCAAGTAAAAGATATGGCTTATCAAGCAACAACGACTGACTTTTGGCGCTCAATGAAAGTTATTGGCGGACCTTCAACCTATGTATTAGGTGGCGCTTTCAATTGTGGCAAAGGCCAACCGGGACAAGTCGCACCAGTTAGTCATGGATGTCCTGCTGCGATCTTTGAAAAAGTAAATGTTCTCAACACAGTAGAGGAGGCCGGAGAATGATTTCTGCACAAGAGCTGATTGAGCGAATCACTTCTGCTGCCACCTGCGATGAATGCATTGTCATAGTTACAGAAACCAGCCAAGCAAATCTGCGCTGGGCAAATAGCACTCTCACTACCAACGGTGTATTTCTTCAACGCAGCGTTACTGTCATTGCATTTGTTGCAGTCGATGGTGGCATGTCTGCTGGTTCGGTGACTCGAACTGACATAGCTGCAGATCAAGTTGAAGCAGTTCTCCAAGAAGCAATTGCCTCTGCCCGCTCTGCAGGAGCAGCCGATGATGCAGCCGAGATTGCTAAAAATGTTTCAAGCGGTAACTGGAGCGATGCACATAATCCAACGGGTCCTGATGTATTTGCAAAGGTTGCACCTGATCTTGGAGAAATGTTCAAGCGCTCTGTTGCCGATGGCATCGAACTCTTTGGTTATGCAGAACACACACATAAGACCACGTGGGTTGGTTCTCAAGGTGGAATCCGCGCACGCTATGACCAACCAGCAGGTCGCGTAGAGATGACTGGAAAATCTCAGAATCGCACACGTTCAACATTTGAAGGTGTTGCAACGAGAGATTTCTCCAATGTATCCATTGCATCCGTGGATGCAAAGATTCGCCAGCGTTTGCAATGGCAAGCAAATAAAATCGAGATTCCTGCTGGAAAATATGACACTGTTTTACCAGCAAATGCAGTGGGCGACTTAGTTCTTTACATGCTCTGGAGTGCAGGTGCGCGTGATGCCTTTGAGGGTCGCTCAGCCTTTAGTAAAAAGGGTGGAGGTACACGAATCGGTGATCTTTTAACATCGCTACCGCTACACATCTACTCCGATAGTGTTTATAGAGGTCTGGAATCAATACCCTTTGTTGCAAGTGCAGCAAGTAGTGCACTGAGTTCAGTATTTGATAATGGTCAGAGCTTGAAACGAAATGATTTCATTAAGGGCGGAAAACTTAGTTCGCTTGCACAAACACAATCATCAGCAAAAATTACCTCGCTTCCTTATACGCCAGTTGGCGATAATCTCATTGTCAACGTTGATGGTGCATCAGGAACGATGGAAGATCTGGTCAAGAAAGTCGATGATGGCCTGCTGCTAACAACAATGTGGTACATCCGCGAAGTCGATCCAAGTTCACTTCTTCTTACTGGCCTAACTCGCGATGGTGTTTATCGCGTGAAGGATGGTGAAGTAGTTGGCGCAGTTAATAACTTCCGCTGGAACGAATCCCCTATTGCGATTCTTTCAAGAATCGCTCATGTTGGAGCAACCGAGATAACACAGTTGCGAGAATGGGCAGATTACTTTGATCGCTGCGCAGCACCGGCCATGGTTATCAAAGATTTCAACATGTCGACAGTAAGTCCTGCAAACTAATAACTACTTCTTGAGTTTGTAGCCCTTAGGACAAACAGGCTTTAGCGCAGTTATCTTTTTGGTTGTCTTACCTAGGGAGCACGTAATAGTTCTCTTTGCAGAATTTCTTACTGGCGCAACTTCTGCGGGCTTTGCTTCCTCTTTTATTGGATCCTGCTTCAAGGTCACCTGAATTGTTGGCGAAGAATATTCAAAACCGTATGCGCCAAGGTGTAAGAAACCATCTTTTTCTGTGATGGTAGTTGTCGCAACACGAGTATTTCCATCCGAGCTAACAATCGAAATCGTCGCTTTGATTGGGGCCTTGCTGAAGTTATAAATACAACGCGCCACTGCGGAACTCATTACCAAGTCATAGGTGCCAAGTAATACATCTCCATTATGTCCAAAGTGCGGGGACACAACTTTGTAATCAAGTGACTGGGTTTCCTTATTAAAACTTGGCGCACCTGGTGAATACATAGTTGCATTCGTTGAGACGATTCCGGCGAGTGCCTTTGAATCATTTGTGCACTTATTGATTTCTTCTGAGCTTCCACCGATCATTGTTTGAACTGACCAGTTATATGGCTCCACTGTTGCTTTATCCCCCAGAATATTGAGCCAATCACGTACTTCTGCCAAACTATTTTCACTCGCATCAAGTTGCTCGTGCAAAACACTTATTGCTTCAAGCGGACCATTACGATCGCCACCACCAAAATACGTACCCAAGCGTGGAACATCATTGAAGCGTGCAACCATGGCAGCTGGTGCTTTAGCAGTTTGCGTCCAACCAAATAGGACTGGCACCCTCATTGGTTCAGCGACAATAGAGAGATCAACGCCCTGCGCCGACACTGGGTTCGGAGCAACTGTGACATTGGGATTGCGCAAACGTCCATGGAGCCAACCATAAATAGATTGACTAAAGCGCAAATTCATTCCAAATGAAAATCCAGTTGGAAAAGCTTGGGTTACATAACAATTTTTACCATCTTTGAAATAATCACAGGTCATGGTTCCTTTAAGTCGACCATCTCCTGAAATCATATTGATGCTTGCATAATCTGTTGCAGAATCACTAATTTGTAATAGCCCTGTGTCGCCTGCAATTTTTTTCACAGGAACAATAACTGCTTCAAATTTCATAACTTTGAATTTATCTTCACCTTTTTCTCTAAACCCAACGAGATCTGGCTTGACCATATAAAGATCACCGCCAGAGTGCGCAGCGCCAGGAATTGAAAATATAAGTGGTGCTCCACCGGTTGGTAAATTTTTCTCAGGACTTCCCGTGAATCCTTGTTTCAAAGGGGCGACTCCGTCGGCAACTAATGTCGCTGCAACATCTGCGCCACTTGAATCTTTGACGATCAAGCCATTAAAACAATCAGATGGATTAGCCGATGAGCATGGTTGTAGATCACTTCGAAAAGCAATCTTGTCCCATGTTTGACAATTTGGATCAGATAATGAAGAACACGTTCCAGCAAAATCCACGTGTGAAGTCGTTCCCCGAAGTGATAACAAATAACTCGAATACGTCATATCTTGAACAGATGCTTGCGTATTGATACCAATCAAACCGACTGTTTCAGGAGCAGTCTCCACCCACTGTTCATCATATGAAGGTGCATCCGCTGCAAAACTCGGCGCCATCGCTGCGACGAGAGCTAAAACCACAATGCTGACGATTCGGATACGGCTCTTCATCATGGCTCCTTTGGGCAAGCAGGCGGGTAGAGGGGGAAAGTCTCTCCCTTTTCTACCGAAGGAGGAAGCCCTTTTTATGCATGGCGCGCACCTATTTACGCTCACACGAGAAAGAGTTCGCGTGCCCTATCGACAGCAGAATCGCGTCCATCGACTTCGAGCTTTCGATAGACATTGCGTAGGTGAGTTTTGATTGTGTTCTGGGATATATGTAGAGATTTCGCTATAGAACTAATTGGTTTAGCCGTGGATAGATGTTTCACGATCTCGAGTTCTCGGCTCGTCAAGTTTTCCTTGAGAGACCCCGTTGATTGGAACTTTGTCTTGATCCGTTGAGTGATCAGGCGAGAGAGCTCTTCTAGATAAATTGTTGGCTGCTTTCCTGCAATTTTGAGGATGATATTAGTGAGTGGCTCACTTTGGCGTATTAATGTTTCATAGGCTCCAATCTCAGAGCCCAGATTGAGCGCCTGTTGCATAATTATGGAGCATTCATTTTCACGATCTGATACCACTTGGGCCATTGTGATGAGTTTTCGAAGTTTCTCACGTGGCGTAGATTCTGGAAGTTTTTCCATATCTATTTCCTTTGGATGTTTACCTCTACGTATTGCAAGTTCGTCGCGAATGAGTTGAGTAAAAGCTGTGTCAGGTGTGCGATTGAGTAGAATTTCAACACGATCAAAATCACTGAGTGTGTATCTCAAATAGATTTCTGACATATCTACTATCCACCCTGAATCTGTAGAAATATTTTGTTCGGAAAAATCGTTGCGCATCCTGCGAATCATTTCGGTAGCACGTGGGTAATCTCCCATATCTACTACAAGGCGAATTAGTATTCCTTCGGCCACGAAATACCAAGGCCATTGCTTCCACTCTTTTGATAAATCACGTGCTCTTGAAATCGATGCATATGCTTCATCAATATTTAAAAACTCTAAATAACAACGACCTAGGACAATGTGGGCTTCAATTGGACCAGCTATGCCAACATAACCCTTTTCTTCGCCTTGAGCTATAGCAAGACGTGCTGCGTCAAAAGCTTCTCGGTAATTTCCTTTAGTAAAAAGTGACATGCAATTCAAAATATTGAGGGTATATGGGACGCCCACGTCTAAGCCTTCTAGAGCAATTCCTTGCGCCCTATGGTAAATCATCTCTAATGATCCTTGATAATCATAAATAAATGCTTTATCAGCCATTATTCGAAGAATTGCAACTTTATCACTTGCTTCTAAATCTCCAGTGATTACCGCTTCATCAAATAATTCATTTGCCGCATCATCAATTTCAGTGATCATTCCTTTTGAAAAATGGACGTACATCATGGCTGCATGTGCAATTTTGCGTATGAAATCTCCAATAGGGCTATTTGCTGATTCAAGAATAAGTTGTTGGGTTTCGATTTCGGCCTGAACAAAATTTAGATTCGTAATGTGTCCCATTACTTCTACTGTCTTACGAAGTAATAACCCGTGAGAACTCTCATCTCCTGCATAGGGTGCCAACCGAATCATCTGATCGCCTTGACCAGTTGCAGTTAACTGGCGTGAGTATTCTTTGAGAAGTTCATGCATTTTTATAAAATCATTGAGTTGAAATGCTTGCTCGACTGCTTCATTCAACATTCTTCGAACGAGGAAATGCTCCATTAAAAGCATTCGCGTGGAAGATAAGTCGAAGTTTTTCTCAGCAGCGATATGTTGAATTGTCTCTCGGAATAACGTATTGAATTCATAGCGAGGGTTTGCGGACTCATCAATACTCAAAAAGGCGCCATCATGGCTAATACGATTGAGATACTGAATGGAATGCTCTTTACCAAGTACGAGTTGCGCAGTGTCAATATCAAATTCCTTGACTACGGAAAGCCTCATCAACTGTTCTTGATCGCTCACACTGAGAATATTGAAAGTCTCTGTTGTAAGGATTCTGAGCGGTTCCATTGGAGATGCCATTTTGATAGAAAAGTTTGTTGACCGCATACCTTTTGAATAATTCTTTGCAAGTAATTGAACACACACTGGCCAACCATTGGCTAATTTTAGAATTGATTCAACTTCAGAATTTGAACAATCAAGTCCATTGAGCGCTGCGATAGAACAAACTTCATCTTTCTCAAATCTCAGATCAGCCGCGGAAATAAAGTTCAGATTTCCACTTTGGGCAAAGCGAGCATACGATGATTCAGGAGCAGAGCGCCTAATCACGATTAAATGCAAATTATCAGGAATAATGTCGATCATGTACTGAGCAAGTTTTGCTGCCATAATGTTTTCTGAAAGCGTTCCGTTATCTAATACGAAAACATAATCTTTATCTAGCGCTTCAATGTCTTCAAAGAATTTTCTGAAGATTTCTTGTGAGCTCATGTCTGTGTTTGGCTTAAACCATGGAGCAAAATCCGGAACAACATTTCGTGCCGCCTGAAAAACAATATTTCTAAAATCAGAGGACTTTTCATTTCCGGTAGCCGAGGCCCAAAAAACGCGCTCTTTATTTTGATGCGCCCATTCAGCAACTAAGGTAGTTTTTCCATAACCAGGTGGTGCGACGATGATTGTGGCACCCGGTGATCGAGTATCAATGAGATGAAAAAGCTCTTTTCGTGACAAGAAATTCCTTGGCATGGCAGGTGGGGTGGTATGGGCAAGTGATGTACCCGGCAATAAATCACCCACACGAGCCTGGTTCGCCCTAGTTGTCATGATGTAAGGGTGATACACATTGTGAGAAAAAGGAAGGCACACTCACCCTGTTAGGGGTGAGTGCTCAGGGCGAATTCAGGTTGGTGTGCGAGGATACACAAATGCCGAAATTGATAGAAGGAAACCTCGAGGAGAATCGGCGTTCGCGCTATTCCAGTCTCTTGGAGGCCGCTGTCTCTATTGCCTTAGAAAGTGGAAGTTCTGCGATCACGATTACTGCCGTTGCTAAACGTGCTGGAATTTCACGGGCTGGTGCATACGAATATTTTGCTTCGAAAGAAGAACTCATTGCAGATCTAATTATTGATGAAATTCAAATTTGGAGTAGTTCCCTCTCCAATCAAGTTGAATTAGCGCAAACTCCGCAAGCGAAAGTAATGGCGTGGGTTCAAGGTTCACTCGATTACATTCTCAGCGGAAAACATAAATTAGCTCGTGAACTGAGTTCTATTACAGTTCCCACCGAACGAATTAATGAAGTAAGAGAAGCACATTATTTATTGATGCAGCCATTGGTCGAAGCGCTAGCGCAATGTTCTGTTAGTGATCCTATGCGCACCTCTATGTATATCAATGGACTTCTCGATGTTGCAACCCGGCGTATTGATTCTGGAAAAAATAATGAGGGCGAAAGCGATTATGTAATCGCCCTCGCCCTCCAACTTATTAAGGAATAACTATAAAAGGCAGCAACTTCTCTGCACTCTTATAAGTCGCAGAAGCAGCGGTTGCAATTTTTACAGTACATACTGTTCCATCGACTGCGGTAAGAAGATAATTACTACCCGAAACTACGACGTTGCAATCTCCTTTTGTATTGCTGGCATCAATAGTGACCACAGGCATAACTCCGGAACTTGAAATAACAGAGAAAGTAAGGGGCTTTGCAATTGAAAGCATCGGTGGTTGCCCACCAGTCTTCAACTCAACTCCATCAATAGTTTTTGCTGTGATAACTGAATCCGCAAGCACTGTTGCAGTAGTTGCTTTTGGTTCTGGTGCATATGCAGCGACTGCTGGCCCTGTCTTTGCAAATGTCACAGGAAAAGCAATATCGGCACTACGGTCTTCGGAGCGAAGGTGGTCGGCGCGCGTATAGATTGCGCATTTAGTAACTCGACAATCAACATTTCCGATCATTGCAGCTACACGCAATTTCACGGTGAAAGAACCATCTGCTGCAATAGGTTTTGCAACACCAATTCCATATGAAGGAGGGTTAGTCGATAGCCATATGGATGCACCTGTTGCACCAGTCATATCGGCGCCACCACCACATGGTGAAGGTTTTACTCCTGCTTTAACTTTGACACACAATGCAACATAAATTCCTGCTTTGGTACTAAAACCTTTTCCGGAGACTGCGATATCTGCTCCGTTAGGATTGAGAAGAATGCTCTTGGAAACGCTCAGCGAAGTTCCATTCTTTCCCGTCGCAACTCGATTTGAAGCTGCGTTAGAGGGAATTGCAGTCCCGATTACTAGGGCAAATGCAACAATCGTTAATGTGGAAATTTTCATCATGTGTGAGTTTATGTTTTTCATAGGATGAAGATAGGCCTTGAATCAAAAATAGCGATTTACACAGCGTCGGTAAATATTCGCCGACACAGCGTCGGTAAACTTTGGATTTATCTGATGGTTTTACTGAGAAGATTCGTAGGTGAAATTCAAAAGGACGAAAGTGGTAATTCTATTTTCTAGTCTTTTACTTTATGCATTTCCTTGCGCACAAGCCGCACAGGTAATAACGATTAGTCAAAATCAAATTCCAGTTCCAATTTTTGGATCTCCATCTAAATCTGCAAAAATTCCAACTCGCATAGTCTCTCTTGCAAATGGTGCAGCTGAAGTTCTTGTGTCACTAGGTTTGAAGACTCATTTAGTTGGGCGAGATATTGCAAGTTCATTCACTGGTGATACTAATATCCCTATCGTTACACAAGCACATGCACTTTCAGCAGAAAAGGTTTTAGCAGTACATCCAACTCTTGTACTTATTAACCCGAGTACCGGTCCAACAGCTGCTCTTAAGCAAATAAGTGCTGCTGGAATAAAAATTGCCGTCATCCCAGAGGCATATTCGCTAACGGGGATGAGAACAAAATATCTATCTATCCTCAAAGCTATCTCACTCAACGTAGAAGATCCGGTTGCGCTAAAACTCTTAGGTTCAATTCCAGTAATTTCACACGCTGTTACCGGGCAAACTGGAATTGCGTTTTTATATTTGCGCGGGACTTCTGGAATTTATCTCCTAGGTGGAAAAGGTTCCGGTGCAGATGCTCTCATTCAGATTGCCGGTGGTATCGATGTCGGAGCAACAAAGGATTCAAACCCATTTATGCCTTTGACGCCCGAGGCATTAGTTTCAATCAATCCGTCAATATTGTTGGTAATGCAGAAAGGGCTCGAATCAGTCGGAGGATCAAAAGGACTCTTTGCTTTAGCTGGAGTTGCCCAAACTCCCGCAGGAATCAATCAGAAAGTAATAGCCGTCGATGATTCTTTACTTCTCGCATTTGGCCCACGTACACAGGGCTTGATTTCTAAACTCACTGACGCGATTGGGTCATTGAAGTGAAAAAAAGAATCATTTTTCCAACTTTAATTCTTATCGTAATCCTTCTTTTTTCACTTACTCAAGGGGCGGTACCGATAAGTCTGAATTCACTTTTTCATATTCTGATTCATAAAGATGCAAGTTCTAATTCATTAGTGCTCTGGGATATTCGCTTTCCAAGAATTATCTTGGCAATTCTTGTAGGAGCATCATTGAGCGTTGCTGGTGGATTACTCCAAACCATTTTTCGAAATCCTTTAGCAGATCCTTCAATAATGGGAATTTCTACAGGTACTTCGCTGGGAACAGTTATTGCCCTTTTACTTGGGGTCGAATTCGGAACTTCGCTATCGGTGGCCTTTGGGGTATTAGGCGGCTCAATAGCAATTGCTCTGATTTTTATTTATGCTCATTCTAGAAAAAGTAGTCACGCAGCTTTTCTTCTCTTTGGAGTTGCCCTCAACTCTTTGCTTGCAGCTTTGCTTGGAATCATTCTTTCTGCGACGAAGAATCCGCAAGCTCGTTCAATTTCATTTTGGGCGCAAGGAACACTTTCACTTGCTACTTGGAGTGCGCTTGTATCCATCCTTCCTTTCTTCATCATTGGACTTTTGATTGCCCTATATCAATCAAAGTATTCAAATGTGCTTACTCTCAGCGATATAGAAATTCGAACTTTAGGTATCAATCCATTTACCCTGCGCATAATTCTCTCCATCGCTGCTGCAATTCTTGTTGCATCGGCAACCTCAATCGTTGGAATAATTGCCTTTGTCGGATTGATTACTCCCTTTGCACTCAGACTTATCTACGGGCCAGACCTTAGATTCTTGATACCACTTTCAGCGCTCTGGGGTTCAGTACTTCTTTTGCTCTCCGATACATTGGCAAGAACTCTTATACATAATTTAGAGATTCCAATTTCAATGCTAGTTGCACTAATCGGTGCACCGATTTTTATGTGGATTCTTGTTCGGAAAGTAAAGATATGAAAACACAACTATCCCTTGAAAATGGTTACATCAGCCGAGGCTCAGAGATGCTCCTTGAAGACCTTTCTATATCTATCACCCCTTCGTCGGCCCTGTTAATCACCGGCCCTAATGGAGTTGGTAAATCATCACTTCTCTTGTCCTTAATTGGAGAACTTCCACTGTCGCGAGGCGAACTTTCTTACTCGCAAATAAATATCAAGGAACTTTCGCTCAAAGAGAGAGCGCGCTTTCGCTCTTACTTACCACCTACTATCGATTCAGCATTTCCATATTCGGTGGCAGATTTCATTAATTTTGGTTCTATTCCGCTCAAGATGAGATTGAATAAAAGTGAAGTAAGAAACGAATTGAATCGCTGGATCTCTTATTTTGAGTTAGAAGAATTTTCCACAACTAAAATAAATGAACTATCTACCGGACAGCAGCAACGAGTGCTACTCGCTCGACTATTTCTTCACAATGCCGAGGTAGCGATTTTAGATGAACCTACTTCGGCCTTAGATAGTTACTTCACATCACTTGTTGTTGATGCAGTAAATACAAAGATGTCAGAAGGTCACTCTTTCATTATTGCTAGCCATGACTTCGAATTAGCTCAAAGGATCAATGGGCGAATTCTTGAACTCACTAGAGGGAAGCAAAAGCCTCTTCTAGAACGCTCATAGCATCAAGTAATAGTTCATCAGTGATGACTACTGGTGGCAAGAAACGAATTACGTTGGAATAGGTTCCAGCAGTGAGCACAAGAACACCTTTGCTTTGGCAATACTTCACAACGGCATTCATTGCTGCAGTATTTGGATCCAGAGTGCCTGGCATTACTAATTCAATTGCTTGCATCGCACCGCGACCACGAACTTCGGCGATGATTGGATACTTAGCGGCGAGTGCGCGTAACGATTTTCCGAGAATTTCGCCAATGTGCGCCCCGCGAGCAACGAGATTTTCTTCCTCAATTGTTTCAAAGACGCCAAGGGAAGCAGCGCATGCAAGTGGATTGCCACCATATGTTCCGCCAAGTCCAGATGCATGGACTGAATCCATAATCTCGGCGCGAGCAGTAACGGCTGCAAGTGGAAGTCCGCCTGCGATTCCTTTCGCAGTCACGACCATGTCAGGGCAAACGCCTTCTTCTTCTACAGCAAAAAAATGGCCAGTACGAGCAAAGCCAGTTTGAACTTCATCAGCAATAAAAATGATTCCATTCTCAGTTGAATACTGCGCAAGAGCCGGCAAGAAACCCTTAGGTGGAACTATAAATCCGCCCTCGCCTTGAATTGGCTCAATCAAGATAGCCGCAACATTGTGTGCGCCAATCTCTTTTTCAATCTTATGTGAAATCATTTCCATCGCATCTTCAGTGATTGTTTTCTTATCGCCAATCCAACGCAATGAATATGGCATTGGCATGCGATAAATCTCAGGTGCAAATGGTCCAAATCCCTCTTTGTACGGCATGTTCTTAGCGGTAAGTGCCATCGTCAAGTTTGTACGTCCGTGATAGCTGTGTTCGAAGACAACAATGGCTGGACGCTTTGTGTAGTGACGTGCAATTTTAATTGCATTCTCAACAGCTTCAGCACCTGAGTTCACAAGTAATGATTTCTTTTTGAATTTTCCAGGTACTACTGCATTGAGTTTCTCGCAGACCTCAATGTAATTCATATAAGGGGCAACAGTGAAACACGTATGAGTAAAGGCTTGTGCCTGTGCAATTACACGATCGACAACACGCGATGTTGCATTGCCAACGTTTGTAACACCAATGCCAGAACCAAGATCAATAATTTGATTTCCATCTATATCGAGCAAAATCGCATCACTAGCGCGCTCAATAATGACGGGAATAGCCATACCTAGTCCCCCAGAAGTCGCTTCACTACGGCGTTGTAGCGCCTCGAGTGATTTGGGTCCCGGAATTGCGGTAACCAACCGACGTTCTTGAGTCAAACTAGTGAGTGTGGTCATGGGAAAAGTCTAGAGCCATATTTCTCATAAGCGAGCCAAGAAGTTACCCTTGCAAATGAAGAGATAAGAAGAGGAGTAGATCAATGAGTGAACTTCGCGCAAGCGCGCCACTTCTTGACGCATACCTTTCTTACTTCGAAAGCGAGCGCCTTCCCTTCACCATTCCTGGGCATAAGCAGAGAGCATCGCGCCTTGATGCTGGCCTTGGAGCTGTTGTCGATAGCGATACACCTCTCTACGGTGGCTTAGATGAAATCAAATTAACTCAGGGAACTCTGGCACTCGCTGAAAAATTAGCTGCCAAGTTCTGGGGCGGAGATTTTGCTCGTTTCTCAACGGGTGGGTCAACCCATGTCAATCAAGCAGTCATCCTTGCACTTGGTAAACCTGGCGACAAAGTTGCCTTATCGCGCACTGCTCACCGCTCTGTACTCAGTGCACTAGTACTTGCCGGCCTTGAACCGCTCTGGCTCTCCCCCGAAATAGATAAGGCAACAGGAGTTCCAACTGGTATTTCAATTTCAGAATTTGAAAAAGTTCTTAGCGAAAAACCAATTGCACTACTGCTTACTGAACCAGGATATTTGGGAACCTTGTCAGATATTCCTGCCCTGATTTCAAAAGCACATGAACATTCCATTCCAGTAATTATTGATGCTGCGTGGGGTGCTCACTTTGGTTTTCATCCCGAACTTCCGCGCCATGTAATTCAACTTGGAGCCGACGCGCTTATTACCAGTACACATAAGGCACTTCCTGGGTATAGCGCATCTGCATTACTCGTAGCGCGTGGGCAATACCTGAACTTAGATCGCCTTGAACAAAGTTTTGAAACCACGCATACAACTTCTCCAGCTGGTGCCCCCCTTGCATCGATTGATGGGTGCCGCGCACTTTTGCAAACTCGCGGCGAAGAATTACTTGGCGCGCTTATTTCTAATGTAAAAGATTTCAAGGCCCTCGTACAAAAGGAATTTGCGCAAGTGATTTTTCTTAATCCTGCTAATTTTGCAGCAGGGCGTTTCGACCCCGTAAAAGTAGTGCTGCGCGCTAATCAATTAGGTGCCTCCGGTGTTGATATTGAAAAGGCTATTGGCGCTTCCGGTGTTCGAGTTGAGATGGCAGATCGCGATACTGTCGTATTTCTTGCAACACTTGCTGATACTGCTCAAGATTTCACCAGCCTTGCAACAATTCTTATTCCAGTTCTCAAAAAACTAGCAACTACTCCACGCGAAACCGCGACAGCGCTGACCTGGTCTGTCATTCCACAAAAAGGAATTTCAATGCGCGATGCTTATTTTGCAAAGACTGAAATGGTCAGTGCCAAGGAAGCACTGGGCCGTATTTCTGCAGATCTCATTGCTCCTTACCCACCGGGAGTTGCTGTTGTGGCTCCAGGTGAAATATTGACCGCTCAGATTATTGATGGATTGAGCGCCTCTAAATCTGCGGGTGTGCGCATTGCTTATGCAACGGATAGCTCTCTCGAGCGTTATCGCGTGGTAGCCCGCTAATAAAGAGAAGGTAAACTAGCCACATGGCAGAGCAGAAAGTAATCCTTTATTACTGCTTCACGCCGATTTCAGATCCAACAGCAATGCGTTTTTGGCAACAGACACTGTGTGAAACTCTTGGCCTCAAAGGTCGCATCATTATTTCCAAGCACGGCATCAACGGCACTCTCGGTGGCGATATGGATGAGCTCAAGAAATATGTCCATAAAACAAAGCTCTACCCTGGTTTCAAGAAGACTGAATTCAAATGGTCTGGCGGAACTGGCAATGACTTTCCACGTTTGCAAGTTCGCGTACGCGATGAACTTGTAGCTTTTGGTGATCCTGACATTATTGAAGTTGATGAGAATGGCGTTGTTGGCGGTGGTGTCCATCTTCGTCCTGAAGAAGTAGATGCCCTTGTTGCCGAACGTGGAGATGACGTTGTCTTCTTTGATGGACGTAATGCCTTCGAAGCTAAAATTGGAAAATTTACCAATGCCATAGTTCCTAATACTGAATCATCGCGCGATTTTGTAGATGAAATCGAGAGCGGAAAATATGATCACATCAAAGATAAGCCAATCGTTACTTACTGTACTGGTGGCATCAGATGCGAAATACTTTCTTCCGTTATGAAAAAACGCGGCTTCAAAGAGGTTTACCAAATCAAAGGCGGCATAGTCAAGTACGGAAAAAAATATGGTGATGATAGTTTGTGGGAAGGTTCTCTCTTTACATTTGATGACCGGCTTGCCATTGATTTCTCACCTAAAGCAAAAGTAATTGGTGAATGTGAAAAATGTAGTGCGCCGACAAAGCAGTTTTATAACTGCCGCACAGCTACATGTCACGAATTAGTTCTACTCTGCGACGAATGTGCCAAAGTTAGCGATAATAAAAGCTGCATTCATGATCAGGATCGTAAGTATGACCCAGAATTTATTGGCTAAATCATTCGTTGGTGTTGATCAAACCACGCTCGAGCAAGTTTGAGAACTTCAGGTTCACTCATCGCTGCAAGATTCTCATCTAGCGCATCAACAATTTTGTGGGCTGTAGAAGGATGTTTTCGTTCTAAATACTGAATCAAGTGCAACATAGAACTCGCTTTAGCGTGGCCATGCCCAATCAATAATATTTCAGATGCACCTGCAATCGATGTGGCAATTTCCTCATAATATGTAATTGTCTGCGCATCAACTTTTGAACCTTTTGTCTTCTGATCAGTTCGAAAATGATGATGATTAGTTTTTTCAGGTGAAAATATATGTTCGGGTTTCTTACCTTTTTCTATACCTGTCGCCCAAATTTTCGTTTCATCGTGAGTAACGGTTACTACGACGAATTTATCGGATATTTCCATATTGCCATCCCCTTAGGTGAACTATTTTCACTGTACTACCGGGCTCTTAGACTTGATTGGCTCAGCGAAGAGATGGCACTCAAAGGGTTATGATTTTAAGAGGTAAAAATATTCTTACTTCATAGAATAAAAATTATTCTCGATAGAATCTTATAGTGCTCAATATATGGACCATCCGGATGGTTCGTTATCGTCGATACATTCTCACTCTTTGGTTCATTATCTTTTCTCTTGGACTCTTTGGTGCTTCACATCTCAATTCCAATATTTCTACCTCACTTTCAGTTCCAGGAAGTCAGTCCGAGCAAGCCGACAAAATTATGGCTAATCACTTCGGCGAAAATACCCAAGGCACATTCACAATACTTTACAAATTTGGTAATGCCTCAGATTTTGAAATTGCAGGATTCAAATCCAAAATTGAAAGTGCTGCAACTCTTATTCCAACTTCGGTTGTGACTCAACAAAAGGCATTAGGCGGGATGCTGCTAGCCAGCGTGACTACATCTTTTTCACTCAATAGAGCAGCGCCGTATACACAGAAATTACGTGATGCCCTGCATTCCTTGCTACCAGGAGCCTTGGTATCTGGCCCACCTGCCATTAATTACGACGTCACACCAATACTTTCCAAAGACTTAGGTCGCGGCGAAATTGTTGCGCTAATTCTTGCTTTTTTACTTCTCTTACTCTTTCTGGGTTTCTCGTGGGCAGTAGTTATTCCATTCATATTCGCTGCAAGTTCAATGAGTGTCGCCCTTGGAGTTATCTACTTATTGGCACAGAAGTTTGTAATGGTTCCCTATCTTCCAAATATTGTTGAACTCATTGGGCTTGGACTTGCAATCGATTATTCACTTCTCATTGTGCATAGATTCAGAAACGAATTACGTAAAGATCCCTCAAGCGGTGCGGTTGGGTCAATTATTCGAACAATGGAAACTGCGGGACGAACAGTTTTTATTTCAGGTGTTACAGTGGCAATTGCTCTTGCAACTCTCTTACTAGTCCCTATCCCGTTTATTCGTTCCCTCGGTGCCGCCGGAATCGTGGTGCCACTTGTCGCAATTATCAATGTTTTTACACTTCAACCAGTATTACTTTCTTTATTAGGAAGGCGCGGCGCCAATTCTTTTCGCTTCCACGGTTTGCTTGCATATAAAGATCAACTCTCGGGCTTCTGGGCGCGTATCGCGCGTTTTACAACTCGTAAACCTCTGACAATATTTTTGGCATCGAGTGCATCTCTTATCGTGCTTGCATCCTCAGTAATATGGCTTCAATTTACACCGAGCTCATTGAGCGCAATACCCTCGCAGTTAGATTCCGCCAAAGTAATATCGATGGCCACCCAGCAAATCGGACCAGGAGTAATTACACCGTATTCCCTCGTTATTGATTTAGGTAGGCCAGGAATCGCTACTTCATCGGAAGTAGATGTAGCTCGCTTGAAATTTGCAAAAGTGCTTCTCACGAACCCGGAGGCATACATTGTTGCGAGTGATAAAACTAAAGCATTTGTAGATTCAAGCGGACAATACCTACGTCTATATATCGTTGGACGCCATGATTTAGGCAGTAATGAAGCAAAACAATTCGTAGGAGAATTACGCCAAAAATATATTCCTCAAGCCACTTTTCCTGCTGGAACCAGAATTTATTTGGGCGGCGCACCTGCACAAGGCGCTGATTTACTTGATGCACTTGGTAAATCAATTCCCTGGATCCTAGGTTTAGCAATTACCCTTATCTACCTACTTCTCTTACGTGCATTTCGTTCGATATTACTTCCATTAAAAGCAATTCTTCTCGATCTCATCTCGGTATCCGTTGCCTTTGCAAGCTTGGTGGCAGTATTTCGTTTTGGCTTCGCTTCATCACTCCTCCATACATATCGACTTGATCAGATGGAGGCCTGGGCACTTATCTTTATGTTTGCTGTTCTCTTTGGACTCTCTATGGATTACGAAGTTTTTATCGTCTCCAGAATGCGAGAGGCTCACGACAAAGGCGCCAGTAATGAGGATGCAGTCATCGAAAGTATGGCGCACACCGGCGGCGTTGTAACAGCTGCTGCATTGATCATGGTTACCGCGCTGAGTGGTTTAGTTGCAGGTCATTTTGCAGGGCTACAACAGCTCGGCGTGGGCTTATCTGTTGGCGTTTTAGTCGATGCAACAATTATTCGCGGACTATTACTTCCAAGTTCTATGGTCTTACTTGGGAAATGGAATTGGTGGATCCCGAAAAATATCGCAAGGTTTATTAAAAACTAAAACCTCACCTCTTAGGGAACGAGAGGCGAGGTAATAGTTTTATATATTTATTTTTTGATATTAATCGCGAAGTGGAAGGCTGGGATTTGATACCCAACCGCCAGACCCGGGAAATCACGATCAAATGTTAGTACCGGCGCCATTCCATATGGAGTATTAGCAAAGGATGGTTGTTGTGTGTAAAGCAATGGACGCAGATCAATGATGTGTGTACCAATGCCACCAACTGCTTTGAGGTGAACAACGAGGTATCCATTTGAATTGAATCCACATCCATATCCGATATAGCTATTGTCATATGTAACTGCCAATGTGTTATCAAACTGTGTCCAACCAACACCCTTGAGGCTAATTGTGAATTCCTCACCCTCTTTGAAAGTATTTGTTGGAGCTCCAGCACCGCCTAAAGCAAATGCTGCAGCCGTTCCGGATAGATCTGCTTTAGCAAGGCCCAAACTTATTGTTTTTCCACTCTTATCCAGGAAGGCCATGATGCTTTCTTTTACATAGAAAGCTATCTGTGCTTCGACAACGTCTCCTTGCTTAAGTTGAATCATGTGCCATCCACCAAGGTGATCAGGAATTGTTACTTCTTTGCTAATAGTTGTACTAGCAACATCTACAGTTCCTAATGGAATCGCGTTGTAAACCCAACATGTTCCAGTGCAATTGACTCGGTTACCAACGACAGTCGCCCATACAATTTGGTGTGAACCAGAAGTTGAAAGTCCAGCAACTGTCAAAATTGTTTTTGAACCAACTGGACCGCTATCTGCTGAAAGTGAAGCAACTGCTTTTGTTGTTGGATCCAATCCTGCAAGTGAAAACGTGGTGTGCTGAGTAATTGTTGGAGTCACTTTTGCTGGCCACTGAATATATGGTGTGAAAGCACCTTTATCTTTTGTGATAGTAAATGTTCCAAATCCACTATTTGCATAAGGGACTGGTGACTGCATCACATTGAGATATGAGAATGAAATCGCTTCATTTGCTTGAACATAATGTTTACCGACAGCGCCAGAAGCAAGAATTACTGCCTTTGCAGTTCCTCGCGTCCACCGTGCCATCATTTCGCCAGCGAAGTGATTGTCATAAATCAGCGCAGAACCAGCAGCGTAAAGCTTTGGTCCTAAACCGGTATATGTCACAGTAATTGGAGTTCCAACCGGACCACTCTTTGGTGTCATAGTGAAACCGCGTGCTACTTGAATTCCGCCATGACCTGCGCCAACACCATCTCGTACCAAATAAATATCGTGAACCCCACCCCAATCGGATGGAATTTTTGTCTTATATGAAAATGCACCGGTTGCATCAGTGGTCACAGTTGCCATGTCAACGTAATAGTTGGCATAACTTGTTCCCATGTAGTTCACGGTATTTGGTTGAATTTCGGCTACCCAACTGGCATCAGATGTTGACCAATTGAGAGTGTATGTTGAATTTGGTGTCAAAGTTTTTCCAGCAATCTCAATTGGATCGCCAACAATTCCTTGTGCTGGAGTAACAGTCATATTTACCATCGTTTGTGGAGTAGTAAATGTGACTGATTTTGTTCCAGTGAAAGGCAGTGCAGGAATATCTGGAATTCCAG
>CANFXM010000015.1 GCA_947451045.1 Actinomycetota bacterium
AGTTGCTTCAGCAGAATAATTTCTAACTCTAAAAGGCGTTTGGTTGCTTTGGACTTACTCAGTCCGAAAGCCAACTGGACGCCTTTTTTAGTTCTTGTGCAATAAAGTGTGGTCATGTTAGTCGTTGGCCTTACTGGTGGAATTGGGAGTGGAAAGTCTTTAGCTGCACAATTTTTTGCAGAACTAGGTGCCCTCGTGATCGATGCTGATCAATTAGCGCGAGATGCTATTGAGCGCGGAAGTGATGGATTCGACCAACTGATAGCCACATTTGGTG
The DNA here is from genome assembly GCA_947451045.1 of Actinomycetota bacterium. Taxonomy (GTDB): domain Bacteria; phylum Actinomycetota; class Actinomycetes; order Nanopelagicales; family Nanopelagicaceae; genus Planktophila. The sequence continues at coordinate 278 of CANFXM010000015.1, forward strand.
ATTCAATTCTTACCAATGGACTTGTCGATCGTCGAGCTTTAGGTGATCTCGTTTTTCGAGATAAAGACGCAAAGCAAAAACTTGAGGAAATTATTCATCCGATAGTTCGAAAAGAATTTGAAGAAGCAGTGCAATCTCTTACAGATGGCGAGATATTGATTTACGAGATCCCTTTGCTCTTCGAAACTAAAGCGATGGAACGATTTGATTACATTGTTAGCGTTGAGGCAAATCTGGAATTGCGTAAAGAGAGACTTTTGAAAAAAGGGCTACGGATATCAGAAATTGAATCACGAATAGCATCCCAAGCAACTCGCGATGAGAGAGTATCTATCGCAGACCAAGTATTCGAGAACAATGGAAGTGAAGATGAGTTGCTACGGAGCGTTGAAAACCTCTGGGAATTGCTAAAGATGCGTAGTAAGGGTTCGCCCAAGTAGAGTGAGAATATGCGCCCGATAACCGACCTGCAACGTCGCGTCGAGCCTTTTCAAGTAATTAGTGACTACGTTCCAGCCGGTGATCAGCCTGCCGCCATTGAAGAAATCGTACGTCGAGTTCAAGCTGGTGAGCAAGATGTAGTCCTTCTCGGCGCAACCGGAACTGGAAAATCTGCAACGACCGCATGGTTGATTGAGCGATTACAACGTCCTACATTGGTTTTAGCACCAAATAAAACTTTAGCTGCTCAGTTAGCCAATGAGTTTCGAGAACTCATGCCAAATAATGCGGTCGAATATTTTGTTTCGTATTACGACTATTACCAACCAGAAGCTTACGTTCCACAAACTGATACCTTTATTGAGAAGGACTCCAGTGTCAACGATGAAGTGGAACGTTTGCGCCACTCTGCGACCAATTCATTGCTGACGAGGCGTGATGTCATTGTCGTCGCTACTGTTTCATGCATTTATGGACTTGGTACGCCTCAAGAATATGTGGACCGCATGGTCAAACTACGAGTTGGTGATGAGATAGATCGAAATGTGCTTTTACGCAGATTTGTAGATATTCAATATAAAAGAAATGATATGGCCTTTGAACGAGGAACATTTAGAGTACGCGGTGACACAATTGAGATCATTCCGATGTATGAAGAGCTTGCGCTACGTATCGAAATGTTTGGCGATGAAATTGAAAAGATTACGACCTTGCATCCTCTGACCGGTGAAATCATCCGTGATGAAACTGAAATGTATATCTTTCCGGCAACGCACTACGCAGCGGGTCCAGAAACCATCGAACGAGCCATTGGTGAAATTGAGAGTGAACTTGCTACTCAGTTAGAAGTCTTTGAGAAACAAGGAAAACTACTTGAGGCGCAGAGATTACGTATGCGAACGACATTTGATATTGAAATGATGCAACAGCTTGGATTCTGTAGTGGAATCGAAAACTATTCACGCCAACTAGATGGACGAGCAGCGGGCACTGCACCTAATTGCCTACTTGATTATTTTCCAGAGGATTTTCTAGTTGTAATCGACGAGAGCCACGTAACTGTTCCTCAGATTGGAGCAATGTTCGAAGGCGATGCTTCGCGTAAGAGAACGTTGGTTGAACATGGGTTTCGATTGCCGAGTGCGATGGATAATAGACCTTTGCGTTGGCCAGAATTCTTAGAGCGGGTCGGACAAAAAGTTTATTTATCAGCAACTCCAGGCCCATATGAACTAGACAAGGTTGAAAATGATGTTGTCGAACAGGTGATCCGTCCTACCGGACTTGTAGATCCACAGATTATTGTCAAGCCAATCAAGGGTCAAATAGATGATCTACTCAAAGAAATTAATATAAGAGCATCAAAGAATGAACGTGTACTGGTGACAACCTTGACTAAAAAAATGTCAGAGGATCTGACTGAGTACCTCCAGGAAAAAGGCGTACGCGTTCGATATTTACATTCAGAGGTAGACACGTTACGTCGGGTTGAGTTGCTGCGTGAATTACGCAGTGGTGAATACGATGTTCTCATCGGTATCAACTTGTTGCGTGAAGGCTTGGACTTGCCCGAAGTATCACTTGTCGCGATTTTAGATGCAGACAAAGAAGGTTTCCTTAGATCAGCAACTTCGTTGATTCAAACAATTGGTCGTGCCGCAAGAAATGTTTCTGGTGAAGTGCACATGTATGCCGACAATATGACAAAGTCAATGATTAAGGCGATTGATGAAACTAATCGTCGACGAGCGAAGCAAGTAGCCTATAACGTTGAACGCGGTGTTGACCCTCAACCTCTTCGTAAGAAAATTGCTGATATTACCGATCTCATCAATCGAGAGTCCGAAGATAGTGAGGCGCTACTCTCGACTAATAAGAAAAATCAGAAGAGCGCCCCTGGAATTGGAATCTACGCGAAGAATTTAGCCTCCTTGCCGCGCCAAGAGTTATTAGCGCTGATAGGGTCGCTCACTGATCAGATGCGCAGCGCAGCGGGGGATCTGCAATTTGAGCTCGCTGCTCGATTACGTGATGAAATAAAAGAGTTAAAGCGTGAACTACGCGCAATGGATGAGGCAGGAATTTAGAGTGAGTATCGACAAGCTAGTTGTTCGTGGCGCTCGTGAACATAATCTTAAAAATGTTTCGATTGAATTGCCACGTAATTCTCTCGTTGTTTTCACTGGGCTATCAGGATCAGGAAAATCGAGTCTTGCATTCGACACAATATTTGCAGAAGGTCAGCGTCGATATGTTGAATCACTTTCGGCATATGCGCGACAATTTTTAGGACAAATGGACAAACCAGATGTCGATTTCATTGAGGGCCTTTCACCTGCGGTCTCTATCGATCAGAAATCCACGAATCGAAACCCTCGTTCTACTGTAGGAACAATTACTGAGGTTTACGACTATTTACGTTTGCTCTTTGCGCGCGCAGGTAAGCCACATTGTCCTTCATGCGGCAAAGCCGTGACTCGTCAAAGTCCACAACAAATCGTTGATCAGATTCTGACGATGCCAGCGACTACCAAGTTTCAAGTTTTGGCTCCAGTAGTGAGAGCGCGTAAGGGCGAGTTCGTAGATTTGTTTGCAGAATTAATAACTCAAGGTTATGCGCGCGCACGTATTGATGGCGAAGTAATCGCCTTATCTGAAGCTCCGAAGTTGAAAAAACAAGAAAAACATACAATTGAAGTAGTCGTCGATCGTTTGAGCGCAAAAGCGGAATCGAAGTCTCGCCTTACTGATTCGATTGAAACAGCCCTACGTCTTGCAACAGGAATTGTAATTTTGGATTTTGTGGATGCAAAAGGCGCCGAGAAAGAGCGCACGTATAGCGAACATTTAGCGTGCCATGATTGCAATCTTTCATTTGAAGAGTTAGAGCCGCGCTCATTCTCGTTCAACTCGCCATTTGGTGCATGTCCTGAATGTTCTGGAATTGGTACTAAATTGGAAGTTGATGAGGAACTCATCATTCCCGACGATTCGATATCGATTAATGAAGGCGCTATTGCTCCTTGGTCTGGCGGGCAATCTGCTGATTACTTCTTACGACTCATCGAGGCTCTCTCATCCGATGTTAAATTTTCACTTGATACACCATGGAAAAAATTGTCTCAAAAAGCAAAAGATGCACTAGTCAATGGTTATGAATATGAAGTGCAGGTAAAATACAAGAATCGATACGGACGAGTAAGAAATTATTCGACGGGTTTTGAAGGCGTTGTTCCATTTATTCATCGACGACATGGTGAAACCGATAGTGATTACAGTCGTGATAAATATGAAGCGTATATGCGTCAGATTCCGTGCTCTGTTTGTAGTGGAGCTCGCCTCAAGCCAGAAGTTCTTGCTGTCACCATCGGCGATAAAAATATTTCTGAAATATGTGAACTCTCGATTGGGGAATGTGCAGAATTTCTTCAGAAAATTGATCTTGATAAACGAGAAGCCCAAATCGCTGAGCGCGTACTCAAAGAAGTACATGCACGTTTAGGCTTCTTACTGGATGTTGGCTTGGACTACTTATCACTTGCGCGTCCAGCAGCAACGCTATCGGGAGGGGAAGCGCAACGTATCCGCCTAGCTACACAAATTGGCAGCGGATTAGTTGGAGTGCTTTACGTACTGGATGAGCCGAGCATTGGACTTCATCAACGAGATAACAGGCGCTTGATTGACACCCTGACGCGTCTTCGTAATTTAGGAAATACTTTGATTGTTGTTGAACATGACGAAGAAACTATTCGCGCCGCAGATTGGATTGTTGACATCGGTCCAGGTGCCGGTGAACACGGGGGAGAGGTAGTTGTTTCCGGCGATTACCAAATGCTTATTGATTCACCGACTTCAATTACGGGTGCATATCTATCGGGTAGAAAATCTATTGCCATACCGGAGCAACGCCGTCCTTGTGATCCGAAACGAAAGCTTGTTATTAAAGGTGCAAAAGAAAATAATCTTCAAGATCTTCAAGTCGAAGTGCCGTTAGGAGTTTTTGTTGCAGTAACCGGAGTCAGTGGCTCGGGCAAATCAACTTTGGTCAACGATATTTTGTATACGACACTTGCCAACAAACTCAATGGTGCGCGATTAGTTCCTGGTCGTCATCGCACAATCACGGGAATAGATCTGCTTGACAAAGTAGTGCATGTTGATCAATCACCTATTGGTCGTACACCTCGTTCTAACCCCGCCACCTATACAGGTGTATTTGACAAAATTCGAGCGCTCTTTGCCGAAACTACTGAAGCCAAAGTGCGTGGTTACCAACAAGGTAGATTCTCTTTCAACGTCAAGGGTGGACGTTGCGAAAACTGTTCTGGAGACGGAACTATTACAATTGAGATGAACTTCCTACCCGATGTCTATGTTCCTTGCGAGATATGCCATGGTGCTAGATATAACCGTGAAACTTTAGAGGTGCATTACAAAGGAAAAACCATCGCGCAGGTGTTGGATATGCCAATCGAAGAGGCCTTCAACTTCTTCGAATCTGTGCCTACAATTTCACGATTCTTGAAAACGCTCTCAGATGTTGGACTTGGATATGTACGTCTTGGCCAGTCCGCCCCAACACTTTCCGGCGGTGAAGCTCAACGTGTAAAACTTGCTACTGAATTACAGCGACGCTCCACAGGACGTACGATTTATGTTCTCGATGAACCAACAACTGGTCTGCATTTCGAGGATGTCAGTAAATTACTGGGAGTTCTCAATCGACTGGTTGATTCGGGAAATACAGTTGTTGTCATTGAACATAATTTAGATGTAATCAAGAGTTCGGACTGGGTCATCGACATGGGCCCAGAAGGCGGTTTCCGAGGCGGGCTAGTAATCGCGGAGGGTACTCCTGAAGATGTAGCAGCAAATAAGAAGAGTTACACAGGAACGTATCTAGCTGAGATATTGGCATCGAATAGAGTGAAGATTCCTGCGAAAAAAGTTTTGGCTAAAAAGTAGCTACGACGATGGCTGATCCGCTTTCATATCGTCCGTCAAATATTCCCGAGCAGCCAGGCGTTTATAGATTTTTCAATAAGGATGAGAAAGTTATTTATGTTGGAAAGGCTCTCAACCTTAAGAATCGCTTAGGAAATTATTTTCAAAGTGGATTAGCTCAACGAACTGAACGAATGGTGCATGAAGCAGTCCGAGTCGATTGGACAATTGTTGCCACAGAAGTCGAAGCCCTTCAATTAGAATTTTCCTGGATAAAACAATATAACCCGACTTACAATGTGCAGTTTCGAGATGACAAGTCGTATCCATATTTAGCAATTAGTGAAAGTGATGAATTCCCTCGGGTTTTCATCACTAGGAAATCAAAAAGGCCAGGACTTACATATTTTGGTCCATTTACTCACACATGGGCTTTGCGAAGTACCTTTGACGTAATACTTAAGATTTTTCCGATTCGCTCCTGCACTGCCGGAAATTTTGATCGAGCACGTCGAACCAATAGACAATGTTTGCTTGGCGATATTGGTAAATGCGCGGCTCCTTGCGTGGGATGGATTTCGCAAGCGGACCACAAGGAACTGACTTCAAATCTGGTCTCGTTTATGTCGCACGGAAATGGAGAAATATTGCCAACGCTTCGCGCCGAGATGGAAAGAGCCTCGAGCGCTGAGGAGTATGAGCGAGCAACAAAAATTAGAGATCAAATCCAAGCGTTAGAGAAAGCGCAAGAATCCACGGATGCTGCCTTACCGCAGAATTTATCTGCCGATTTCATTGCCCTTCATCAAGAAGGTGCACATGCAGCGGGTACTCTTTTTATTGTTCGTGGTGGAGTGATCAAAGGATCACGTTCTTGGATTGTGGATCAAGAAAGAGCTCTCGAAGGTGATGATCAAATCGGCTCCCTTCTTTTTTCAATCTATAACGAAAGCGATTCGCGCGAGATTCCGGCTGAAATTCTGATCTCGGATCTTCCAAGTGATCAAAGTGCTCTTGAACAATGGTTGTCCACGATTCGCCAGGGAAGCGTGTCGCTAAAAATTCCTCAACGAGGAGAGAAAGTTGAATTACTCTCAACGGTCAAGAGAAATGCCCAATACGCACTCATTCAATATTTGAGTAAGCGCGCAAATGATGCAGCAGTGAGCGGGAAAGCACTGACGGAGATTGAAGAATTATTGGATCTAGAACGTACCCCACTACGTATTGAGTGCTTTGATATTTCAAATATTTCTGGAACCTCAGTTGTCGCTTCAATGGTTGTATTTGAAGATGGCCTTGCCAAGAAGAGCGAGTACAGAAGATTTATAATCGATACGAGCGAGGGCTTTGACGACACGAGAGCAATGCATCAAGTAATCACTCGACGGCTAAAAAGACTCCTGGATGATCGTGAAGTTGATCAAAATGAAGTCGCACAATTAGGTGGCAGATTAAGTAAATTTTCATATCCACCCCAACTCATTGTTGTCGATGGTGGAGCTCCACAAGTAAGCGCAGCGGCACGAGCAATGCGAGAACTGGGAGTCACTGATATTGCTTTGTGTGGCTTAGCAAAACGACTTGAAGAAGTGTGGGTGCCCGATTCAAAGGACCCACTCATACTTCCTAGAACAAGTGAAGGTCTCTACCTATTACAAAGAATTCGCGACGAAGCTCACCGATTTGCGATTACTTTTCATCGATCTCGTCGCTCAAAAGTAATGCTCGAATCATTGCTAGATGAAATACCTGGCCTGGGTGCAACTCGCAGGAAAGCGCTCTTGGAGAAATTCGGATCTGTCGCAGGAATTCGCAAAGCAGATGCTTCAGAAATTTCTCAAATTCCCGGAATCGGCGAAAAAATTGCTTCTCAGATTGCGCATCATTTATCGCAAGTAGGAACTAGTTCTGTAGATATGGAAACTGGAGAAATTTCAAGCAACTAATGAGGTGCTTGACAGGGGATGCAAGATAGGAACATGACAAAAGAAATTCTCATTGTCACCGGAATGTCTGGTGCTGGTCGCTCAACTGTGGCCCACGCCCTTGAAGACTTAGGTTGGTATGTCGTCGATAATTTACCCCCTGCATTGCTTCCTCAACTTGTTGAACAAGGAACTGGGATTGAAGGTAAGTCCTTTGCCGTAGTTGTTGATGTACGTGGAGGCGAATTTTTCGATGACTTAACTCTTTCCCTTCAGACCATAACTGCGACAGGTGGAAAATACAGACTCCTGTTTCTCGATGCCACAGATCATGCACTTGTCCAGAGATTCGAATCCACTAGACGCCCGCATCCCTTGCAGGGCAAAGATCGAATTGTCGATGGAATTGCTCGTGAACGACTGAAGTTAGAGGAATTGAAATCAGAGGCCGATATTGTTATCGATACTTCTAATCTCAATGTTCATCAATTAGAAAAACGAACCGGTGAAATTTTTGCAGCCGGCACTCTTGAAGGAATTAGAATCAATATTCTCTCTTTTGGATATAAGTATGGAATTCCCGTGGATTCTGATCTTGTTTTAGATTGTCGTCACATCCCAAATCCACACTGGATTCCTGCTCTTCGACCTCTCAATGGTCTATCAACTGAAGTGAGTAACGAAGTTTTAGGTAGCCAAGGTGTCGAAGAATTTGTTGCAAAGTATGTTTCATTGATAGAACTTATGGTTCCGGGATATCTGAATGAAGGTAAGAAGTACCTCACTGTTGCAGTCGGTTGTACAGGTGGAAAACATAGAAGCGTTGCAGTGGCTCAAGAACTAGCTCGACTTCTCAATTCCAATGCTAAGAAATTGGAGATATCCGCTCACGCAACTCATCGTGATGTAGGACGTGAATGAGTTCAACACGAGTAGTTGCTTTAGGTGGCGGGCATGGCTTAGCAAATACTTTGTCAGCACTTCGAACAATCACTGAAAATATAACCGCCATTGTTACAGTCGCAGATAATGGTGGATCTAGTGGCCGATTACGTAAAGAATTTCCTATATTTCCCCCGGGTGATTTACGTATGGCCCTGGCAGCCCTCTGTTCTGATGATGAATGGGGTCGCAGTTGGGCGCAGATAATGCAATATCGCTTCAGTAGTGATGGCGGACTCGATGGCCATGCGGTCGGGAATTTATTGTTGGCCGCATTGTGGGATCGTGATGAAGATCCAGTACAAGGTCTTGATCGAGTTGGAACGTTATTAAAAGTTATTGGCCGCGTATTGCCGATGGCATCGGTTCCACTCGATATCGAAGCTCGCTTTATTACATCAACTGGACGCATTGTTGTTCGCGGACAGAAAGAAGTTGCAACAGCGAAAGGACGCATTGAATCCCTGACGATAATTCCAGAAAATGCGAGCGCTAGACCAGAAGCGCTAAAAGCTATTCATGATGCAGAATGGATAACAATGGGACCTGGTTCATGGTTTTCCAGTGTTATTCCACATTTGCTAGTTCCCGATCAACGTGAAGCACTCAACGTTAGCCGTGCTAAAAAAATAGTGATACTCAATTTAGATGCACAACCAGAATCACGCGGTGAGGAATTTGCGGGCTCTACACCTGAAGAACACCTTGAGCTTTTTCATAAATATGCACCTGATTTGCGCATTGATTATTTTCTTGCCGACCCATCTATTGTGAGAAATCGCACATCACTTGAAAAATTGGCCGGTGAATATGGAGGCACACTTGTAATTGGAGATATTCGCAAAGCCCCAGGCAGTGTCCATCATGATGATAAAAAATTGGCATCTCAATTGAGCCACATTTTTCATGAAAGCCTGATTGGATAGGCCCATGGCAATGACTTCTTCAGTGAAAGACGAATTGAGTCGACTCTCAATTACAAAACCCTGTTGCCGTAAAGCCGAAGTTTCTGCACTCCTTCGTTTTGCAGGTGGGTTACATATCGCAGCAGGAAAGATTGTCATTGAAGTCGAATTAGATACTGCTCAAAGTGCGCGGAGACTTCGAAAAGATATTGCAGATATTTACGGACATGAAAGTGATTTGGCAGTGCTTTCATCGAGTGGATTACGTAAAGGTTCTCGCTACGTTGTTCGAGTTATCAATGAAGGTGAAGCGCTGGCTCGTCAAACAGGATTAGTGGATGCCCAAGGTCGACCAGTTCGCGGATTGCCACCCCAGGTTGTATCTGCAGCAACATGTGATTCTGAGGCTGCATGGCGTGGTGCATTTATTGCGCATGGATCATTGACTGAACCCGGACGTTCTTCCTCACTTGAAATTACATGCCCTGGTCCAGAAGCTGCCCTTGCACTCGTCGGTGCAGCACGGCGTCTTGGAATTGTTGCAAAGGCGCGCGAAGTACGAGGTGTTGATCGCGTTGTTATTCGTGATGGTGATGCTATTGGAGTTTTGCTAACACGACTTGGTGCCCATGAAAGTGTTCTCGCATGGGAAGAGCGACGCATGCGCCGTGAAGTTCGAGCAACAGCTAATCGCTTAGCTAATTTTGATGATGCTAATCTTCGTCGTTCAGCAAGAGCTGCTGTAGCTGCAGCTGCGCGCGTGCAACGTGCAATGGAAATTCTTGGGCCAACGATTCCTGAACATCTCAAAGAGGCCGGTGAGCTGCGCATTAACCACGGGCAAGCAAGTCTTGAAGAGTTAGGGTCGCTTGCAACTCCAGCTATGACAAAGGATGCAATTGCTGGCCGAATTCGTCGCCTATTAGCGATGGCTGATAAGAGAGCAAATGATCTTGGAATTCCTGATACTGAGGCGGGTCTCTCACCAGACTTGCTAGGCGAGTAGCCAGAATCCACTGGTAGTATGAGCCACGACCCCAATGTTGTGGCAGATTATTTGCCGTATTCGCGTGTTAGATAATTTCGAATCTAATCGCCACTCTTATAAGCGAGGACTCAATAGTGATAAATGTAGGAATCAATGGCTTCGGACGCATCGGACGTAACTTCTTTCGCGCCAGCCTCACCAACCCAGAGATCAATATCGTTGGAATAAACGACCTTACCGATAACGCAACTCTTGCTCACCTTCTCAAGTACGACTCAATTCTCGGTCGTCTTGGCCTCGATGTGACTTTTACAGACGACACACTCACAGTGGGTGGAAAAACAATCAAAGTTTTCGCAGAGCGCGATCCAGCTAACTTGCCTTGGGCATCCATTGGTGTAGATGTAGTTGTTGAATCAACTGGTCACTTCACAAAAGCTGCAGATGCAAAGAAGCACATCACAGCGGGTGCAAAGAAGGTAATCATTTCAGCTCCAGCAACAGATGAAGATATCACCATCGTGATGGGTGTAAATCATAAGAAATATGACGGTGCTATTCACCATGTCATTTCGAATGCATCATGTACAACAAACTGTCTTGCACCAATGGCAAAAGTTCTTCAGGATAACTGGGGAATCGTCAAGGGTTTGATGACAACTATTCATGCGTACACAAATGATCAAGTTATTTTGGATTTCCCACACAAAGATCTTCGTCGTGCGCGCGCAGCTGCAACAAATATGATTCCTACATCCACTGGTGCCGCAAAGGCAATCTCTTTGGTTCTGCCAGAGCTCAAAGGAAAACTTGATGGTTATGCGATGCGCGTTCCAGTTCCAACCGGATCTGCAACTGACCTCACTGTTGAACTTGCCAAGGAAGCAACTGCTGCAGAGATTAACGCTGCGATGAAAGCTGCATCACTAGGCGAGCTCAAGGGCTACCTTTCTTACACAGAAGATCCAATTGTTTCATCAGATATTGTGACTGATCCTTCATCATGTATCTTCGATTCAGGCCTGACAAAGGTAATTGGCAATCAAGTAAAGATTGTTGGTTGGTATGACAATGAATGGGGTTATTCAAACCGCCTCGTTGATCTCATTACCTATGTAGGCAAAACTCTTTAATGCCAGATCTTGCAACTCTTGAACTCGTTGGAAAGCGAGTCTTTTTACGCTGTGACCTCAATGTTCCATTGAAAAATGGAGTCATTACAGATGACGGGCGTATCAAAGCTTCGCTTCCAACGATAAAGGCTCTTCTCGAAAAAGGTGCATCTCTTGTTATTGCGGCACACTTAGGGCGCCCCAAAGGCGAAGCAAAACCAGAGCTCTCACTCGCACCCGTTGCTCAACGACTCGGAGAATTACTAGGAAAAGAAATTGTTTTTCCAGGTGAAGTCATTGGTGATCTAGTAACAAAGAGTGCGTATGACTTGAAAGCGGGAGAAATCCTACTTCTTGAAAATATTCGCTATAGCGCTGCCGAGACAAGTAAAGAAGAGAGTGAAAGAGTTGCTTTTGCGACAGAGCTAGCAAAGCTTGCAGATTATTATGTCGGCGATGGCTTTGGAGCAGTTCATCGTAAGCACGCATCAGTTTATGATCTTCCAAAGCTTCTTCCGCATGCAGCCGGTTTTCTGGTTTCTGCGGAAGTGGAAGTGCTCAAGAAACTTACTCAACACCCAGATAAGCCATATGGAGTTGTATTAGGTGGGGCAAAAGTTTCAGACAAAATCGCGGTTATTTCTAATCTTTTGGACAAAGTCGATGTCATGGCCATTGGCGGTGGCATGGTTTTTACATTCCTTGCCGCGCAGGGTAAAGAGATTGGGTCATCACTTGTTGAAAGAGATTTGATTCCAACGGTTAAAGATTTGATGGCTCAAGCAGTAAAAAATGGAGTTGAACTGCATCTCCCTACAGATATTCTCGTTGCGCCAGCATTTTCGGCCGATTCACCGGCAACACTTGTAAGTGCTGATTCGATTCCTGCTGATCAAATGGGATTAGATATCGGGCCAGAATCTGCCAAAGATTTTGCTCAAGCAATTCAAAAGTGTAAAACGGTATTTTGGAATGGACCGATGGGAGTCTTTGAATTTCCTGCCTTCGCACAAGGAACAAAAGTTGTAGCACAAGCACTGACACAGGTTTCAGGAATTTCAGTTGTTGGCGGGGGAGACTCTGCAGCCGCTGTTCGCGCCCTGGGATTTGCAGATGGCGATTTTGGTTATATCTCAACAGGTGGTGGCGCATCCCTTGAGTATCTTGAAGGAAAAGAACTTCCTGGTTTAGTTGCTTTGAATCTTGTGTAATTTCATAAACAATAAAAGGAGTAAAAATGCGTAAGCCACTCATGGCAGGTAATTGGAAGATGAATCTCAATCACCTCGAAGCAATTGCGGTTGCGCAAAAACTTGTATACAGCCTCGATGACAAAGATTTTGACGCCGTCGATGTTGCAATCATTCCTCCATTTACAGATATTAGATCTATTCAAACTCTTGTCGATGGTGATCGACTACGTCTTCAATACGGAGCACAAGATATGTCACCTGAAGTATCAGGGGCATTCACAGGAGATATTTCTGGATCAATGCTTCACAAATTAGGGTGCACATTTGTTGTACTTGGTCATTCGGAGCGTCGCGCGATTCATCAAGAGAGTGATTCTCTGATCAATCGAAAAATCAAAGCAGCGCTAGCGAATGAATTAACACCTATATTTTGTGTAGGCGAAGAACTTCCAATTCGTGAATCAGGTACTCATGTTTCACATGTGATTCGCCAAATCCGCGGCGGTCTTGAGGGTCTTACAAAACCAGAACTAAAGAAAATTGTTATTGCATACGAACCAGTGTGGGCGATTGGTACGGGCAAAACCGCAACACCTGAAGATGCACAAGAAGTCTGCGCTGCTATTCGTGAAGAGATAGAAACTATTGGCTCGCCAGAGATTGCTGCGGCAATGAGAATTCTCTATGGAGGTTCTGTGAAATCTTCAAATATCGTCGAAATCATGAAACAGGGCGATGTAGACGGTGCACTTATTGGCGGAGCGAGCCTAGATCCTGAGGAATTGGCAAAAATCGCCAAATTCCATCTTGCCGGCTAATCCCTAGTATCCTTACCCATCTAGTTACCTACAGGAGTCCGACGTGAAATTAGCTCTTTCAATTCTGCTCGTTATTTCGAGCGTACTTATGATCCTGCTTGTACTTCTCCATAAGGGCAAGGGAAGCGGGCTCTCCGATTTATTCGGTGGAGGCATCTCTTCAAACTACGGTGGTTCTTCCGTTGTAGAACGCAACCTCGATCGCATCACAATCGTGGTGGGTGGACTTTGGTTCGCACTTGTTGTTGCGCTTAGTTTGGTTTTGAAGTAAACCGTTTTCTAATTCTTTGAAGGAGTAATACATGGCAAGTGCAATTCGTGGAAGTCGTGTCGGTGCCGGTCCAATGGGCGAGGCCGAACGCGGTGATTCGATTGCTCGTTCGCACGTTTCTTATTGGTGCTCTAATGGACATGAAGTTCGTCCGTCATTTGCTGAAGAAGAGACTGTTGTTATTCCAGCAGAATGGGATTGCCCAAAATGTGGTTTCCCTGCAGGACGTGACAAAAATAATCCACCTAGCCCGGTAAAGAATGAGCCTTACAAAACTCACCTTGCTTATGTAAAAGAGCGTCGCACAGATGCAGAAGGTGCTCGCATTCTTGAAGATGCGCTCCGTAAATTACGCGGAGATGATGAATAAAAGTTTCTAATAACTAAAGTTGGCGAGCTGCTTCTAGTAGCTCGCCAATTCCTTTTTTGCGATCGTTGAGATGTAATCGTAATAAGGGATAAGCGCGAGATTCGAGAGCACGTCCATCACCGAGTGCTTGCGCCATCAGCAGTGTTTGGAAACCAAAATTCTTACCTGGTATTTCAAAATCGATATCGCATGCACCTGTAATTTGTAGGAATGCGCCATTGCGCTGACCGCCCTTATGGAATTGACCAGTTGAATGCAGGAAGCGTGGCCCCCAACCAAAAGTGACAGGACATTGTGTTTTACGTGCGAGTATTTTTCTCAATTCTGTTATCGCGCCATCGTCCGCTCGATCTAAATAAGCCATAATCGAAATATAGCCATGTGCAGGAATGCGTGAAATAAATTGTTGAAGTGATTCGATTGATGAATTTCCAGCTCCAAAAATCCCAATTGATTTATCTACTACCATGGCGGTAAATACGGGGAGTCTTCCTGACCATTCGTTGAGCAATGTAGAAGTTTGCTCTTTGGCTTCAGTGACATTGGGTTGGTTGAATGGATCAATTTCTAGCGCTGCGCCGACTAAAGCGGTGATCCATTCCCATGTAATGAACTGCGCACCAAGATCTCCTGAGACAACACATTCTTGATTACCTGTAAAAGAAATACGAAGTGGTTCGCCTTCACTTCCTTCTTGTGCATTTTCAACAACAACTGGAAGACGTCCCACTTGGTTTTTGCCAGTTGATTCTGCAACTAATTGCTCGATCCAATCACTGAGACCTGGCATCCCTGAATTCTCATCAGTGAAAGTTAGATATTGGCCAGCAGTAGCAATCACATACGCGCAATCAATTATTGGTTGTGAATTGGCGAGAAAATCTCTTTTAGCATCGTTTGCGCTATCGAGAAGAATTGAAATATCTACACCAATGAGAGCCGATGGCACTAAGCCAAATGCACTCAATACGCTAAATCGCCCGCCGACATTTGGGTCTGCATTGACGACACTGAGACCTTGCGCTCGAGATTCTTTATCTAAAGGGGAGCCAGGATCGGTAACAATAACCATGTGATCGGATAGTGATAGTCCGGCTTTCTCAAATTCGCCCGCGAAGAATGCTCGCGCTGATGCAGTCTCAATTGTTGAACCAGATTTTGAACTTACGATTACTAAAGTCTCTGAGAGATTTCCAGCAAGTGCGTTCTCTACATAATGTGGATCTGTTGAATCGAGAATAAACAGATCTTTTCCATATGTCTGAGCAATAACTTCGGGACCCAGTGATGATCCACCCATTCCTGCTAGAACTATATGTTTTTTATCTCGATGCTTAGCAGCAAGTGCGTCCAGCGCTGGCAATAATTCCCGAGATTTTTCTGGCAGATCCACCCAATTAAGACGAATTGTTGCTTCTGCAACCGCATCAGGGCCCCAAATAGTCGGATCCTTTTTCGCTAAGCGCTGATGTGCATCAGTTATACGTGCATACAAAGCGCTGTCCCGATCTGTTGGTGAAACTTTGCACATAAATGAACTCATTACTTAGTCCCTGTGATTACCGCATCAACGATTGCTTGCGGAGTAAAGCCAAACTCCTTGAAAAGAACTGATGCAGAGGCAGATGCTCCGTAGTGCTCTAAGGAAATTGCAGTGCCTTTATCTCCAATAAGTTCGCGCCATCCTTGAGCGATGCCAGCTTCGACGCTGATACGGTTGGTAATAGTTGGAGGTAGGACTTCATCGCGATATGTAGTTGATTCTTCGTTGAACCATTCGATACACGGTGCACTCACTACGCGAACGGCCACATTCTTTTCCGCCAGTATCTTTTGCGCTTCCAAAGCGATACTTATTTCGGATCCCGTTGCAATGATGATCGCTATTGGGTTTTTTGAATCCTTGAGAATATAAGCGCCTTTATCTACACCTTCAACATTTCCATGAGTTGCACGATCAATGACGGGAAGATTTTGGCGAGAGAGCAAGATGCCTGCTGGCTTGTCACGCTTGAGAATGCTCTTCCATGCTTGTGCCACTTCATTAGCATCAGCTGGACGAATAACTGCAAGTCCAGGTATCGCACGAAGTGCTGCAAAATGTTCAACTGGTTGATGTGTAGGGCCATCCTCGCCCAATCCAATGGAATCGTGTGTCCACACGAAAATACTTGGAACTCCCATAAGTGAAGCTAAACGAACTGCTGGTCTCATGTAGTCGCTAAAGACCGCAAATGTTCCACCGAATGTTCTGGTGAGGCCATGGAGAGATATTCCGTTGAGTATCGAACCCATGGCATGCTCGCGAATACCAAAATGAATCACTCGACCGTAGGGATTTGTATTTTTCATTGCACTCGTTGCAGGCAAGAATGAAGAAGATCCTTCAATAGTTGTGTTATTACTTTCAGCTAAGTCGGCCGATCCGCCCCATAATTCTGGGAGAACTGATGCAATCCCTTGAATTACATCACCTGATGCTTTACGAGTTGCAATCTCTTTTCCTGCCTCGAATGTTGGGATTGCCTTTTCCCAACCAGCTGGAAGTGTGCGTGAACGTAGTCGCGTTAGTAGTTCAGCCTTATCTGGATTCCCTGCCGACCAAAGCGCAAACTGCGCATTCCATTGGCTGTGAATAGCTGCGCCACGATTTTTTACTTGTCGAACGTGATCAAGGAGTGCAAATGGCATTGCAAAATTTTCATCAGGATTGAGCCCAAGTAATTTTTTAGTCTCTGCAATTTCAGCATCACCAAGTGCAGAACCATGTGATTTCGCAGTACCTTGCGCTTTTGGTGCGGGCCATGCGATGACAGAATGCATTCTGATCAATGATGGGGCAGTGGTATGCGCCTTAGCAGCAGTCATTGCTTTATCGAGTGCTGGTAGATCAACATTTCCATCTGCTTGTGCAGCTACATCGATAACATGCCAACCGTATGCACGGTAGCGAGCACTGACATCTTCAGTAAATGCGACATGGGTATCACCCTCGATAGAAATACGATTGTCATCATAAATAACGACAAGATTTCCAAGAGCTTGTGTTCCAGCAAGAGATGATGCCTCAGAACTTACGCCTTCTTGTAAATCGCCATCTGAACAAATGACCCAGATAGTGTGATCAAAGATTGATTGTGCGGAATCTGGATCCAGTAAGCCCTTTTCATATCGAGCCGCCATTGCCATACCAACTGCAGTTGCGACACCTTGGCCAAGTGGCCCAGTTGTCATTTCTACGCCTGCAGTGTGGCCCCATTCAGGATGTCCCGGTGTAAGTGAATTCCACGTTCTAAAACTTTTCAGATCATCAAGCTCTACGCCATATCCACTAAAGAAAAGTTGAATGTAAAGAGTGAGTGAAGAATGACCACAGGATAAAACAAATCGATCTCTTCCTAACCACTGTGGGTCTGCAGGGTCATGCACTAAATGACGTTGAAAAAGATTGTAAGCAACCGGGGCAAGTGACATTGCAGTACCAGGATGGCCATTGCCAACTTTTTGTACTGCATCCATTGCGAGTGCACGTGCATGAGCGACTGCTACATCGTCGTTCGCACTCCATTGATTCATTGATGCCATTGCGTGTGACCCTTTTCTATCCAAGTGATATAGGTGTAGATGTGCGAGATGTCGATAGCCAGATACGCCACGCTGCGATCCAGACAAAAATGGAACCAAGAAGATGAGCGCCAACAAGGAGCGGGGGAACACCTTGGTAGTACTGAATAAAGCCTAAAGTACCCTGAGCGATACTGATAACTCCGAGAATGCGAATAAGTCTTTTCGACTCCTGGGAGAGTTTACCTAAGAAATAATATGCCAGGGTAAGAAGCAAGAAAATGATTACGACATCAGAGTGAACTCGAGCGATTGACTCTATTTTGAAATGGAATCGAGGGGCTTGCCAATCGCCAGCATTTGGCCCAGTACCCGTAACTAAAGTTCCCAGAATGATAACTATGGTGGCTAAGAAAAGATGTAAGCGAGCAAAGACTGGAATTGAAGGAATCTTTCTAAATTTAGAATCCCATTGATAGTACAAAGTAGTACCTGCAGCGACGAGTGCAATACTGAGCAGAAAATGACCTGCTACCGGAATCGGATTCAACTTTGTGAGAACAGTGATGCCACCTAATACTCCTTGGCCAAAAATTCCAATGAATTGAAATGCTGCTAGTACTCGCAAATCTTTTCTTCCCGATTTCAAGACCGCAATAATTGCAACGATTGCACCAACAACCAGAGCGAAGGTCAAAAGACGATTTGAGAATTCAATCCAAGAATGAAAATGTCCCTCTGCTTGCCCCACTACCGGCTTGTATGAATCTGCCGTACATCTGGGCCATGTAGGACAGCCAAGGCCCGAACCTGTGAGACGGACCGCGCCACCAGTAACGATGATCGCACTTTGGAGAAAGAGCAGGACTGCCAAGATTGGACGCATCAAACGGGTGGCCATGCTCGTAGCCTAGAACCCGTGGGCTCAAGGAGAACCATTGGGCGCGTGTGATGCTAAATGGCGAAATCAGGGGAATTACGACACAATACTGTTGTGAAAATAGGCGCTGCACAAGGAGCTCATACGGGTGAGGATCTTCGCACCCGAGATGCGGTTGCCCGCTCAATTCTTGAAAATGGGCCATCGACTGCCGTTGCCTTAGGGGAGAGACTCTCTCTAACACCAGCAGGTATTCGCCGCCATCTTGACCTTTTAGTTGCCGATGCAATCTTGGAAGCTAAAGAACCCCGGACGGCGATCGTTCGTGGACGCGGACGTCCATCAAAAGTATTTGTCATGACAGATTTTGGACGACAAAAGTTTGAACATTCCTATGACGATTTAGCAGTTGCTGCACTTAAATTCATGTCAGCGCAATCAGGAGGAGCACTCGTTACTGCTTTTGCTGAGTCACGCGCCCAGGATATGGAACGCAAAGGTTTGGCTGCAATGGCTAAGCGATCAAATAAGAATGAAGCGCTCGCAACTTTCTTAACAGAACAAGGCTATGCGGCAAGTGTTGTCACGCGAACAACTGGTGAAGAAATTTGTCAACACCATTGTCCTATTGCCCACGTTGCCGCTGAGTTTCCTCAATTGTGTGAAGCCGAAACCGAAACATTCTCGCGTCTATTAGGTACACACGTTCAACGTTTAGCAACAATTGCCCATGGCGATGGAGTTTGTACAACATTTATCCCCGCTATAAAAACTTCCACGAAAACAAATGCAACAAGAAAGGTTCGTGCATGACTATCGCACATCCAGAGCTCGAAGGTCTTGGAAACTATGAATACGGTTGGTCAGATAAGAATGAGAAGTCTGATAACTCCAAGCGCGGTCTGAGCGAAGAGGTCGTACGCGATATCTCAGCGAAGAAGTCAGAGCCACAGTGGATGCTCGATCTTCGCCTCAAAGGTCTTGGTCTTTTCTATAAGAAGCCAATGCCAACGTGGGGATCTGATCTTTCCGGAAT
Source organism: Actinomycetota bacterium (assembly GCA_947451045.1). GTDB lineage: Bacteria > Actinomycetota > Actinomycetes > Nanopelagicales > Nanopelagicaceae > Planktophila. The sequence continues at coordinate 19,673 of CANFXM010000015.1, forward strand.
ATTCTTCGACACAATCAAATACTTTGTTCGTTCAACAGAGAAGCAAGCAACAACATGGGATGACCTGCCTGCCGATATTAAGAATACCTATGATCGTTTGGGTATTCCTGAAGCAGAGAAGCAACGTCTTGTTTCAGGTGTTGCTGCGCAATACGAATCTGAAGTTGTGTATCACTCAATTCGTGAAGATTTAGAGAAGCAGGGCGTCATATTTCTTGATACAGATAGTGCTCTGAAGCAACATCCTGAACTATTCAAAGAATATTTCGGAACTGTTATTCCTGTGGGAGATAATAAGTTTGCAGCACTGAATACTTCTGTTTGGTCCGGTGGATCATTTATTTATGTACCTAAAGGCGTACATGTAGATATCCCATTGCAGGCTTACTTCCGAATCAACACAGAGAATATGGGTCAATTCGAACGTACTCTCATCATTGCTGATGAAGATTCATATATCCATTACGTAGAAGGATGTACTGCGCCAATCTATAAGTCGGATTCATTGCACTCTGCAGTAGTTGAAATTATTGTGAAAAAGGGCGCACGCGTTCGTTACACAACGATTCAAAACTGGTCTAACAATGTTTATAACTTAGTGACCAAGCGCGCTACATGTGCTGAAGGTGCAACTATGGAATGGGTCGATGGAAATATCGGTTCAAAGGTCACCATGAAATACCCAGCAATATTCCTTATGGGTCCTCATGCAAAGGGTGAAACACTCTCACTGGCATTTGCTGGTGAAGGCCAACACCAAGATTCTGGTGCAAAGATGGTTCACGCCGCTCCATATACATCGTCATCAGTTATATCTAAATCTGTTGCACGCGGCGGGGGACGTACTTCCTATCGTGGACTTGTTCAGGTTCAAGAAGGCGCTCATCATTCTGCAAGTACAGTCAAATGTGATGCCCTTCTTGTCGACACAATTTCTCGCTCAGATACCTACCCGTATGTTGATATTCGTGAAGACGATGTATCTATGGGGCACGAAGCAACTGTTTCAAAAATCAGTGATGATCAATTGTTCTACTTGATGTCACGCGGACTTACAGAAGATGAAGCAATGGCAATGATTGTTCGAGGATTTATCGAACCAATCGCTCGTGAGCTACCAATGGAATATGCCCTAGAGCTCAATCGACTCATTGAACTTCAAATGGAAGGCGCTGTTGGTTAATGTCTTTACTCACAACAAATTATTTAACACCAACTGGGCGCGAAGAGGCGTGGAGATTTACACCTCTGAAGCGTTTAGGTGGACTCCATGACGGCACCGCAAAAGTTGGAGATCGTGAATCGCTCTCTCTCAAGAATGGAGCCCCTGGAGTTAAATTCGAAAGAATTTCTCGCGAGTTGGCAGCATCGCCCGTTGATACAGATGATGTTGTTATACAACGAGTACGAGAAGGTGCACACAATGTGGCCACTCTTACGATTGCAGCAAATACTGAAGTAGCCGAGACAATCACATTGTCGCGTTCTAGCCACGGTCTAGATTCTGCAGAGTTTTCTCGCGTTCGCATTGAACTCGGAGCCCATGCTCGCGCAACTGTGATCATGGAAAATACTGGAGATGCATTTCTTGCTGAAGATGTTGAGTTTGCGTTAGCACCAGGGTCTAATCTCACATTTGTTTCTTTGCAAGAGTGGAATACAGGTTCAACCCACCTTGCTAAGCACCATGCAATCGTTGATCGTGATGCAACTTTCAAATCCATCACGGTCACAGTTGGTGGATCCTTAGTTCGCTTATTGCCAAGCGTTGAATTCATTGGACAGGGCGCATCATGCGAACTGCTTGGAGTGTATTTTGCAACAGAGGGGCAGTTCTTCGAACACAGAATGTTTGTAGATCACAAAGTTCGTAATGCAAAATCGCGCGTGAATTACAAAGGAGCACTTGCAGGTCAAGGTGCTCATACAGTGTGGATTGGCGATGTATTTATTCGTGCAGCTGCCGAAGGTACTGATACATATGAACTAAACCGCAATTTACTTCTCAGTGATGGCGCTCGTGCCGATTCTGTACCGAATCTTGAGATCGAAACAGGAGAGATTGTAGGTGCTGGTCACGCTAGTACCACGGGTCGATTCGATGATGAACAACTTTTCTATTTGATGTCTCGGGGAATCGAACTATCTGATGCACGGCGTCTAGTTGTACGTGGATTCTTCAATGAAATTGTTACAGAGATCGGTGATGCAGTTATTCAAGATCGCCTGATGGATCGCATTGATTGCGAACTCGCTAAGGCAGGTTCATAAATGGCTGATCTTCAACTCTCTAACCTTGTCTCAGGCAAACCTGTTCTACTTGAAAAAAATGGCATATCAATCTGCGTTACTCGCGTTGGCGATGAAGTCTTTGCAATCAATGATGTCTGTTCGCACTCAGATGCATCCCTTTCCGAAGGAGATGTCACGGGTTACAAAATTGAATGCTGGCTCCATGGCGCCGAATTTGATTTACGAACTGGTGAAGCAGTGACCTTGCCAGCCAATATGCCAGTCGATGTTTATGCAGTAAAGGTTGACGGAGATTCCGTCACCATTGAAATTTAGTACCGATACGAGAGACGAGAGACGATGAGTACATTAGAAATCCGCGGGTTACAGGTAAGTGTCAATACAGATGCAGGCGCAGTTGAGATTCTCAATGGCGTAGATCTAACAATCAAATCTGGTGAGACACATGCAATCATGGGACCAAACGGTTCAGGAAAATCAACCCTTGCTTATTCCATTGCAGGTCATCCTAAGTATTCAATTACTGGCGGAACAGTAACTCTCGATGGAGTAGATCTACTTGAGATGAGCGTTGATGAGCGCGCAAAGGCTGGACTCTTTTTAGCAATGCAATATCCAGTTGAAGTACCTGGAGTTTCAGTATCGAACTTCTTGCGTACTGCTGTAACTGCACTTCGCGGTGAAGCGCCTAAGTTACGTACATGGACTGGTGAAGTAAAAGATGCAATGGAAGCCCTCAAGATGGATCCTTCTTTTGCAACACGTAATGTGAATGAGGGATTCTCTGGTGGAGAGAAGAAACGCCATGAAATTATGCAATTGGAATTACTCAAGCCAAAGATTGCAATCTTGGATGAAACAGATTCAGGACTTGATGTTGATGCACTCCGCATCGTTTCTGAGGGTGTGGTTCGCGCTAAAGAGGCAAACAATTTAGGAGTACTTCTCATCACTCACTACACACGCATATTGCGCTACATCAAGCCAGATTTTGTTCACGTTTTTGCTAATGGAAAAATTGTTGAAGAAGGCGGCCCTGAACTTGCTGAAAAACTCGAAGCTAATGGGTATGCGGAGTACGTCGGTAGCTAACCGATAGTCATGAGTGAACTCGATGTTGCGAAACTCCGTAAAGATTTCCCAATCTTTACAAGGACTATTCGCGATGGAAAAAAGTTGGTGTATCTAGATTCTGGAGCCACAAGTCAAAAGCCACAATCGGTCATTGATGCTGAAGTAAATTTCTATTCAAAAAATAATGCGGCCGCTCATAGAGGTGCTCATCAGCTTGCCGAAGAGGCTACTGAAGCAATGGAGTCATCTCGTCAGATTGTTGCTGACTTCTTGGGTGGCGAAGTAGATGAAATTGTCTTCACGAAGAGTGCAACTGAAAGCCTGAATTTACTTGCATATTCCTATACTTCCCTCATTACAAAAAATGACAGCATCGTTGTTACAGAGATGGAACATCATGCGAACTTGATTCCTTGGCAACAATTAGCCGAGCGCACTGGTGCGACTCTCAAATGGTTTGAAGTAGATCAAGAAGGACGTCTTGATTTATCAGCGATAGATAATTTAATCACTGAAGATACAAAAATAGTCGCAATCACTCACCAATCAAATGTACTTGGAACAATTAATCCGCTAGAAGCGATTGTTGCTAGAGCACATGAAGTTGGGGCCGTTGTAATTCTGGATGCATGTCAATCAGTACCTCACATGCCAATCAATGTTGCCGAACTCAATATTGATTTCTTGGCGTTTTCCGGACATAAGGCTGTTGGCCCTACAGGAGTAGGTGTGTTGTGGGGGAGAAGCGAACTTCTAGAGATGTTGCCACCTTTCTTGTTTGGTGGCTCAATGATTGAAACAGTGACAATGACAAGTGCAACATGGGCACCAGCGCCACGTAAGTTTGAGGCAGGTGTTCCGAATATGGCCCAGATTGTTGGACTGGGAGCAGCACTAAATTATTTATCACAGATTGGTATGGAGAAGATTTATCTCCACGAAGTAAAACTTGGGGCCTATCTCATAGAGAGATTGAGTTCCATCGATGGATTACGAATAGTTGGGCCGCGTCTTATGGAATCGCGTGGAGGGACTGTCTCTTTCACATTCGGTGATATACATCCGCACGATCTTGGCCAGTATTTAGATGCGCAAGGCATTGCTGTTCGTACTGGACATCACTGTGCATGGCCGTTGACTCGTAAGTTAGGCGTACCGGCGACAACTCGTGCGTCTCTCTATTTTTATAACGATGAAAGCGATGTAGATGCGCTGATCGAAGGAATTATCGGCGCTAAGAAATACTTCGGAGCTCCATAATGGAATTAGATGCCCTCTACCAGGAAGTTATTTTGGACCACTACAAGCATCCTCAACATAAAGGACTTCTATCAACATACGATGCCCAGGTTCACCACGTTAATCCAAGTTGTGGCGATGAGATCACTCTCAATCTCACTCTCGACAACGGATCTATCTCTGCACTGTCATGGGATGGAGTGGGCTGTTCGATAAGCCAGGCTAGCGTTTCGATTATGAGCGATTTGGTAATCGGTAAAAACGTAGCTGATGCTCGCGTAATTTTGGACAGTTTCGTTGAACTTATGCAGAGTAAAGGTCTCAAGACTGGTAATGCTGAGATTCTTGAGGATGCGGTCTCATTAGCGGGTGTTTCAAAATTCCCAGCACGCATTAAGTGTGCGCTTTTGGGCTGGATGGCTTATAAGGATGCAGTACTTTCGGCTTCAAACAAATAGAATAGAAATCTAGACGGAGGAATAATATGGTCACAACGATTGATGATGTAACAGAGGCAATGAAGGATGTTGTCGACCCTGAATTAGGAATCAATGTTGTTGATCTGGGTTTAATTTATGATGTTATGGTCGATGAAGCGAATATAGCCGTGCTCAATATGACTCTTACTTCAGCGGCCTGTCCACTCCAAGATGTCATCGAAGATCAAACTCGTCAAGCATTAGCAGGCATGACTACAGATGTAAGAATTAACTGGGTATGGATGCCACCATGGGGCCCAGATAAAATTTCAGATGACGGAAGAGAACAGCTTCGCGCCCTCGGATTTACGGTTTAGGTCATGAGTCAGCATGCGGCATGGATGACGCATCGTTCAATGACGGCTGATCCATCTGTAAAAGAACGTAAATTAAAACCAGGAACCGTCAAGCGAATATTTTCTTTCGCAACCCCTTACCGACGTAGCATCATTCTCTTCCTCGTCACTGTTGTTATTGATGCAGTATTGGTCGTCGCAACTCCACTGTTACTGCGTCGCTTGATTGATCAGGGTGTAATTCCTAAGAACGCTCACCTTGTAACCCAATTAGCGATAGCAGTGGGTGTTTTGGCGATAGCCGATGCGCTGATGAGCATGGCGGGTCGTTGGTATTCATCGCAAATCGGAGAAGGATTGATCTACGATCTGCGTGCACTTGTATTTGCGCATGTACAACGACAGTCAATTGCATTCTTTACTCGCACGCAGACCGGTGCATTGATTTCACGGATAAATTCAGATGTGATTGGGGCTCAGCAAGCTTTCACAGCAACGCTATCTGGAGTTGTCAGCAATGTGGTGAGTTTGGTTTTAGTCGGTATTACGATGCTAATTTTATCGTGGCAAATTACTTTCGTAGCACTGATCTTGCTACCGCTCTTTCTCTTTCCGACAAAGTGGGTAGGAAGGAAATTGCAATCCCTTACTCGCGAATCCTTCAATCTCAACGCACAAATGTCGAGCACAATGACAGAGCGATTCAATGTCTCTGGAGCGATGCTGGTTGCACTCTATGGTCAACCAGATCGCGAAAAAGAATACTTTCGTAGCAGAGCACGAAAAGTCGCTGACATAGGAATAACAATGGCGCTTCTCAATCGCCTATTTTTCATAGCGCTAACGAGTGTGGCTGCAATCGCAACAGCCTTTGCCTATGGAATTGGAGGTCACCTAGCTATTTCTGGAGGCGTCACTGTAGGAACATTGTTGGCAATTACCGCCTTACTTGCACGTTTGTACGGACCACTGACAGCCCTTTCAAATGTACGAATAGATGTAATGACATCCTTAGTGTCTTTTGAGCGCGTCTTTGAAGTCCTCGATTTAGAACCTATGGTTCGCGACAGAGTCGGTGCGATTGAACTGGAAGCAAAGAGTCCAACTATCGAATTTAGAAATGTTGGTTTTCATTATCCACGGGCTGAAGAGATTTCACTTGCCTCACTTGAATCAACGGCTAAAGCAGAGACAATACAAAGCGGCGAGGTACTCCATGACCTCTCTTTCATCGCAAAGTCAGGAACGTTGACGGCATTGGTGGGACCATCAGGTGCGGGTAAAACGACGATTAGCGCGCTGTTGCCACGACTGTACGACGTGACTGATGGTGAAATTCTCATTGATGGGCATGATCTCAGGGATTTGAAATTGGAATCTCTCAGAAACTCAATTGGTGTTGTAATGCAAGATGCACATCTTTTCCACGAAACAATTGCAGAAAATCTTCGTTATGCAAAAATAGATGCAACAGTTGATGAAATGCGTTTAGCGTGTGAAGCAGCCCAAATATGGAAACTCATCGAATCGTTACCGAATGGATTAGAGACCATGGTGGGGGAACGAGGTCATCGATTATCCGGTGGAGAGAAACAACGATTGGCAATAGCTCGATTACTATTGAAATCACCTTCAGTTGTAATTTTGGATGAAGCAACAGCGCATTTAGATTCGGAAAATGAGCAACTTGTGCAAGAAGCTTTGAAAGTTGCCCTCAAGGGTCGCACAAGTATTGTTATTGCGCACAGGCTCAGTACGGTTCGCGATGCTGATCAAATTTTAGTTCTGGAAAAAGGTGCAATCGTTGAACGAGGAACTCACGACGAATTAGTTACCCGTGGTGGACTTTATTCAGAACTATATTCAAGACAAGACCTAACGGGTGCGGCGAATCAAAAATCTTCCGTAAAGGATTAAACCAGCGAAAAAAACCCACTGCAGCGCGTAAGCCATGTGTGGGCCGTCGCTGAGTTCGGGAAGTTGGGCGCTAACAATAGGAGTCAAAGCAGGTACGGATCCGCTGAGTAAATCAATATAGAAATTTTCCGTATCTTCTCTCGCTTGGGCATTAATTTCAGATGTGATGCCACTTTTTCCATTTCCGGGTAATGCAAAAAAAGTTCCCGACGGCAAAGATGTGCTGAGACGAAAACGGCCAACAATTGAAACGTGACCAGAAGGCGCAGGTGTTGCAACGGGGGCAGTCGCAGCTGTTGCACCAGCTTTGACCCATCCTCGATCCACCCAGAATTTTTTTCCAGAGTCATTAGTGAAGAGAGTAAGTATTTCAAATCCGTATTGACCTTCACTGTAATGGTTTCGCAATAAAATCTGTTTTTGTGAGTCGAAAGTGCCGCTCGTTTGGACGCTTCGCCATTCTAAAAGTAAAAGATTGCGATGCGTATCTAACGGAAGATCAATAATGGACTGTGCTGAATTTTTCGAAATAAGAAAATTTCTATGATGACGATCGATACCTCGGTGATATTGCCATTGCGCAGCCCAAAGTGTGAAGATTATAAGAATGAGGGCAACAAAGGATTTCAAAATTGCTTGAGGCTCCCTCGTTTTTGCCATAAAGGGAGTTTAGATTACGAAAGGGCTTTTGGTTTCTTCTTCAATATTGCACTTCCCGTTTCGACTGTTTCTCGACCCGCATTTGCAACGACTACCGCGATATAGGGCAGAAATACTGCACCGACTAAGGCGACCCATCGATATGGACTCGGTAGTACAACGGTGAGTATGAAACACAATGTACGAACCATCATGGAAATAAAATAGCGACGTTGACGCCCTGCTTGATCATTACTCAGTGACTTTGCTGCTGATGTGATGTCAAATATTTCATCGTCTTGAGCCATGGCATAAGCCTAAGTGCCATCAATGTTTTTCGCATCCTCGTATGTGCGTGCCAATTCTTTCTTTACGCTTGAGTAGCCATTAGATTGAGACAATGAGTGAGCAAGGGCGTTCGGTAGCGTTAGTGACCGGAGGCAACCGCGGTATTGGTTTGGCGATTGCAGCAGCTCTCAAGGCCAGTGGCCATGATGTTGTTGTGACCTATCGATCTGGCACCCCGCCAACTGGTTTCAATTGCGTGATTATGGATGTCACATCGACACAAAGTGTTGATGCTGCCTTTGCAGAGATTGAAGATAAATGGGGTACACCAGAAATAATTGTTGCCAATGCTGGAATCACAAAAGATGGACTTGTAATGAGAATGAGTGATGAAGATTTTGAAAATGTACTTGATGCAAATTTGACAGGTGCATTTCGTGTTGCCCGTCGTGCCACTAAAGGTTTGCTCAAACTAAAACGGGGGCGATTGATTTTTATTGGTTCAGTAGTTGGGGGAGTGGGAGCAGCAGGCCAAGTCAATTACTCAGCAAGTAAGGCTGGACTCTTAGGTATGGCTCGTTCTTTTGCGCGAGAATTAGGAAGCCGCGGTATCACCGCAAATGTTATTGCTCCAGGTTTTGTAGAAACCGATATGACAGCGGCATTAGATGATAAGCGTCGCGGCGAGATTGCGAGTTCGGTTCCCTTAGGACGATTCTCGACACCTGAAGAAATTGGCAATGTCGTATCCTTCATTGCCTCAACACAAGCAAGTTACATCACTGGCGCACTTATACCGGTCGATGGCGGATTAGGAATGGGACACTAACAATGGGAATTCTTCAAGGAAAGAGAATTTTAGTTACGGGTGTACTTACCGATGCCTCAATTGCTTTTCATATTGCCCGACTTGCACAAGAAGAAGGTGCAACCGTTGTTCTGAGTTCATATGGTCGAGTACACCGCCTCACTGAACGCATTGCTGGACGCCTTCCTCAACCAGCACCAGTAATTCAACTCGATGTCACAAACAAAGAAGATTTAGCAGCGCTACCGGATCGAGTTCGCGAACATGTCGACGGACTCGATGGCGTAGTCCATTCGATTGGATTCGCACCCGAAGCAGCACTAGGTGGAAATTTTCTCAATACTGAATGGGACGACGTTGCAGTTGCAATTCAAGTTTCAGCTTTCTCACTAAAATCGTTAACGATGGCGGCGCGTCCACTCTTTACTGGTGGTGGTTCAGTTGTCGGTTTAGATTTCGATGCACAGGTTGCATGGCCAAAATATGACTGGATGGGTGTTGCAAAAGCGGCACTTGAATCCACATCTCGTTATTTAGCGCGTGATCTTGGCCCTGAAAATATTCGTGTCAATCTTGTAGCAGCGGGACCAATTCGCACTATGGCAGCTAAATCAATTCCAGGTTTTGAAGAATTTGAAAAAGTATGGAATGAACGCGCTCCACTTCAGTGGGATGTAACTGATCCAGTTCCGGCCGCCCAGGCGACAGTGGCGCTTCTTTCGGATTGGTTTCCAAAGACTACGGCTGAGATTATTCATGTCGACGGTGGCGTACATGCAATGGGAGCATAGGCGCGAATTTCGCTATTTGGGCTCACTCGGGTAATCTTTGCAACAGACCAGTGGCTCCGGCTGCTGCAAGAGGAGTTACCGCTCCCACCTTTTTCGCTTATGGCGATTTGGTTCGTCGGGTATGACATAAGGACTTGTTCCTTTTTCTAGCCCTTGCGGTTGCTATTTTTGTAGCGCTTGATTCACTAGAAGCGTTCGACACAACCATAAGGAGCACAAATCACAACAGAACCGCGCATCAACGATCGAATTCGTACACCTCAAATTCGTCTCATCGGTTACACCGGAGAACAAGTTGGAGTTGTAGATATCGATACAGCGCTCAAGATGGCAGATGAAGTTGGTCTCGACTTAGTTGAGATTGCGCCAGATGCTAATCCGCCCGTTTGCAAGATCATGGACTTCGGAAAATATAAGTACGAAGTTGCACAGAAAGCTCGGGAAGCGCGACAGAACCAGACCCACATCGTGGTGAAGGAAGTGCGATTGACACCGAAGATTGAAACTCACGACTATGAGACGAAACGTGCGCAAGTTGAAAAGTTTCTCAAAGGTGGCGACAAGGTGAAAGTTACGATGAAGTTTCGTGGAAGAGAACAAACGCGTCCTGAGTTGGGTTACAAAATGCTGCTACGTCTTGCAGAAGATGTTGTAGAAGTGGCCTTCATTGAATTCGCCCCAAAGCAAGAGGGACGAAACATGACGATGGTCCTGGGTCCAACCAAGAAGAAGACAGAAGCAGTTGCAGAACAGAAAGCAGCACGCAAAGCGAAAGCCGAAGCTGCAGCTGAGACAACCGAGTAAGGGAGCTTGTAATGCCAAAGATGAAGACACACAGTGGGGCGAAGAAAACATTTCGCGTCACAGGTACAGGAAAGATCATGCACGAGCGCGCTGGTAAGCGCCACCTTCTCGAGCGTAAATCCTCACGACAGACACGTCGTTTGAGTACAGAGACTTCCGCAAAACCAACCGTAACAGTGACAGCCAAGCGCATGCTTGGTTTGAAATAAGGAGCGTGACTAAATGGCAAGAGTAAAACGTGGAGTTCACGCAGCAAAGAAGCGTCGTACAACCCTCGAGCGCGCAAGTGGATACCGTGGACAACGTTCACGTCTTTTCACAAAAGCGAAAGAGCAAGTTACGCACTCAATGGTTTATGCATTCAATGACCGCAAAGATAAGAAAGGCGATTTCCGTCGTCTTTGGATTCAACGCATTAATGCTGAATGCCGTGCAAATGGACTTACATACAACCGCTTCATACAAGGCCTCAAGGCTGCAGGAGTTGAAGTCGATCGTCGTGTACTTTCAGAGCTAGCAACAAATGAGCCATCAACATTCAAGACTCTCGTTGATGTTGCTCGCAAAAACTTGATCTCTGCTTAATAGGCACCAATGATTGAGAGCCTTCATTCGCCACATATTGCGCGAGTGAAGGCTCTTATTGGTTCTAGGGGAGTAAAAGAAAGACGGAATGCAGCTCTTTTTGTAGCTGAAGGAATTCAAAGCGTTCGCGAAGCAATCACATTTCGCAAAGAGATATCAATAGACACCCTCTACCTAACAGGTAATGGGCGAAATCGCTTAGAGGAATCAATAAATTTATCCGATGTCAACACTGTTGATGTTAGCGATGAAGTAATGGCTGCCATATCAGAGACAATTACACCGCAAGGGATTCTTGCCGTTTGTTCGATCCCACAACGTAACATTTCGCAATTTCAACTACGCGGTAATAGCAGAATCATATATTTATCTGAGATTCAAGATCCCGGAAATGCAGGAACCATTATTCGTTCTGCTGATGCTATGGGCATGAGCGCAATTGTTACTTCGCCAGGAAGTGTTGATTTATTTTCGCCGAAAGTTGTGCGATCAACCGCAGGTTCGTTGTGGCATATACCTGTTTTCGAAAGTGTTTCGTTGGACGAAATAACTGCTATTTTCCCTGGAACCGACATGTTTACCTTGGGATCAAAGGGATCAACTCCTCTGCCTGAATTGAAAGTAACTAGTGATTGCATTGCAATATTTGGCAATGAAGCTCGCGGAATTGCAACGCCACAGAATCTTGCGCAGGTGAGCATTCCTATGCCAGGAAATGCTGAAAGCCTCAATCTTTCTGCTGCAGCATCAATTGTTATGTATCACCTTTCAAATATCCCGACCTCTGCTAACTCGTCGCGATAGAGTTGGACTCATGGATTCAAAGGAAGTATCAGGCTGGGTAAAAGATGCTCAAGCTGCCTTCCTCTCCGCTGGTGACCTTGATGAGCTCAAGAGTGCACGCCTGGCGCACATGGGGGATAAAGCTCCTATTTCATTAGCGAGTAGATCACTTGGTTCACTCTCAGCAGATGAGAAAGCATCATTTGGAAAAGTAATCGGAGATGCGAAAGCGCAGATTGCAAGTGCTTTGGATATCGCGACAAAGAAATTAGAAAATATAAGAGATCAGAAAGTTTTGCTCGAAGAAGTTGTAGATATAACACTGCCGGCAAGTCGTATGCATAGAGGCGGACTTCACCCAATCTCCATTATTAAGAATGAGATTTCTGATTTCTTTATTGAACAAGGATTCTCAGTTGAAGAAGGGCCAGAGATGGAATCTGGTTGGCTAAACTTCGATGCTCTCAATATTCCAGCTGATCATCCAGCACGAACTATGCAAGACACATTCTTTATCGAACCATTGGAATCAGGAATGGTTCTTCGGACACAAACTTCGCCTGTGCAAATTCGCACAATGCTCACACAAGAACCACCTATATACATTATTTCTCCAGGTAGAACATTTCGTGCCGATGAACTCGATGCCACTCATAGTCCTGTCTTTCATCAGGTAGAAGGACTTGTCGTTGATCGAGGTATAACCATGGCGCATCTGAAAGGTACCCTCGATAATTTTGCGCAGCACATGTTCGGCGCAGATGTAACAACTCGACTTCGTCCTTCGTTTTTCCCTTTCACTGAACCGAGTGCAGAAGTAGATATCTTTTTCAACGGTCGCTGGATTGAATGGGGCGGTTGCGGAATGGTCAATCCGAAGGTTCTTCAGACGTGTGGGATAGATACAGATATCTTTACTGGCTTTGCATTTGGAATGGGACTAGAACGCACCTTGATGGTCCGTCATGGAATTACTGACATGCACGACATCGTTGAAGGAGATCTTCGTTTTACTCGACAGTTCGGTATGGGGTTGTAATGCGTGCACCGTTATCGTGGTTGCGTGAATTCGCCGCTATCCCAGAATCAATAAGTGCGGAAGAAATTTCAAATGCCTTTATTCGTGTTGGATTTGAAGTCGAAGAAATTATCACTCAGGGAGCTGATCTAACGGGGCCTCTTGTAGTTGCAAAGGTTTTAGCCATAGAAGAACTCGCAGGAAATAAGAAGCCGATTCGTTATGTTGAATTGGATTGCGGTGAGAAGCAGTCCAGGTTCGTCATATGTGGAGCCACTAATTTCGTAGTCGGCGATTTAGTCGTTGCAGCACTTCCAGGAGCAGTGCTTCCTGGAAATTTCGCAATCTCAGCGCGCGAAACG
>CANFXM010000016.1 GCA_947451045.1 Actinomycetota bacterium
AATCCGGTAAGAGTGGGTTAGCGGTGATTGTTGAATATAGAAAATCAGAACAGTCACCGTGGCGCCACCTTGCCGACCTTGTGACAGGAAGCGATGGCAGCATTTCGCTTCCACTTACTTTTGGAACACGGACATATCTTCAATTACGCACTGAAGGAACGTGGGATAGGGCAAATTCGACGAGTGATGAAGCCATCATTGACGTTGCTCCTCGTATCTCTATCGTGGCCCCAACCTCTGTCTCGCTCGGTAAAGCAACCCAAATTACAGGAACGATTTTTCCGCAGAGTCCAGGCTCCACCGCACAACTTCAAAAATTGATTCTAGGAAAGTGGCAAGATATAGCCGTGGTACTAGCAACTGCTGATGATGGAAAATTTGTTCTTCCATTTACTGAATCAAAACGTGGCGTAGCTACCTACCGAGTCCTTTATTTTCTACAAGGAGAAACAATTGAAAATAAATCTACTGAATTTTCTGTTGTTGTGAAATAAAATGGTAGTTACAAAATCAAAAATTGAAGAAGAGATTCAGGCAATTTTTAGCACGGATAAACCATGGGTAACAATTGTTTGGGACGACCCTGTAAACCTTATGAGTTATGTGACATATGTATTGATGGAATTATTTGGATATTCCAAAGAACGCGCAAATGAATTGATGTTAAAAGTCCATAATGAAGGCAAAGCCGTTGTTTCCACGGGTAGCAGGGAAGAAATGGAACATGATGTTGCACGCCTGCATGAGTTTGGCCTTTGGGCAACAGTCCAGCATGGAGATCAAGTTTCATGAGTGAAGAATCAGGATTTTCTCGCCACGGCGACAATACTTTTATTGCAGAATTCTCAGAAGCCGAACGCGAAGTCCTCATTAATTTAGCAGGTCAAATTATTGAACTATTAAGTGAGCGCGCGGATCACGCTGATGAAGATCCACTTGCGGCGATGGTCGGAATTACTACTCATGATTCACCACCAGATGATGAAGTCCTATTACGACTACTTCCAAATGCCTATGCAGATGGCGTTGATGCGGCAGAGTTTCGCCGATATACAGAATCTGTTTTACGTAATAAGAAAAAATCTCACGCGATGGCAATGCGAGTACTACTCAAAAGCGCCAGTGATGGCGCGATTGAATTAGACCATGAAAATGCACAAGCCTGGCTTGGTGCTATCAACGATATTAGATTGGCTTTAGGAGTTCGCCTGAAAGTAGAAGAGCGTAGCCATGATGAGTTGGAATTATTAGCACCAGATGATCCATTGCGGGGTGTCTATGCCGTTTATACATGGTTGGGTTGGTTGCAAGGAAGTTTGTTAGAAGCGTTGATGGATGATTCAGCAAATGAAGTCAATTGATTAGATAGTCTTTGCCTCTAATGACACTTTCTATTTCGCGCGCACATGTCAATGCAATCTTGGAGCAATCCCGAAGAGAATATCCTGATGAAGCTTGTGGAGTAATTCTGGGCCCAATAGGTAAAGATCATCCTGGAAGATTGAAGCCGATGATTAATGCGGCACACTCTCCAACTTTCTACGAATTCGACCCTAAGGACCTTTTGGCTTTGTATAGAGAAATTGATGACAATGATGAAGAAATTGTTGTGATTTACCATTCACACACTGAAACAGAAGCATTTCCATCCCGTACAGATATTTCATATGCTGGTGAGCCGGGTGCTCATTACGTACTGGTTTCTACTCGCGAAGAGATTGCACCTGCGACAGAGTTTCGCTCATTTCGTATTATTGATGGCGTAGTGAGCGAAGAATCAGTTTCAATTTCCGAATAACACCAATTGAAGTAATAATTGCCCCATGACAACTGCAATCGAAGTCCGTATCCCAACAATTTTGCGTCCCTTCACAAAGGACCAAAAAGTAGTAACCGCAAACGGTGAAACATTGAGCGCAGTAATTTCAGATTTGGATGTGCAATATCCCGGCATCGGCGAACGATTGTTAGAAAATGGATCTTTGCGTCGCTTCATTAATTTATATGTAAATGATGAAGATGTGCGATTTTTAGGTGGACTAGAGGCACCAGTAAAGAATGGTGATTCCATAACTATTCTTCCCGCTGTTGCCGGCGGCTAAGAAAAGTTTTATAAGTGGCACGTTTTGATTCCCTCGAAACTTCGGTTGGTAACACACCACTGATTGGTCTTCCACGCTTATCTCCTGCGCCTAATGTTCGCTTGTGGGCAAAGATGGAAGATCGAAACCCAACAGGTTCTATAAAAGATCGAACTGCAATTGCAATGATTGATGATGCAGAACGTAAAGGACTTCTCAAGCCGGGTTCAACAATATTAGAACCCACAAGTGGTAACACTGGAATTTCACTTGCAATGGTTTCAAAAGTTCGTGGATATAAATTGATCTGCGTTATGCCAGAAAACACAAGTCCTGAAAGACGACAGTTGCTCGAAATGTGGGGTGCAACAATTATTTCTTCACCTGCTGCAGGTGGGTCCAATGAAGCAGTACGCGTAGCAAAGGAACTCTCCGAAAAGAATCCTGAATGGGTTTTTCTTTATCAATACGGAAATCCAGCTAACACATTGGCGCATTACGAAGGCACAGGTCCTGAAATTTTTGCAGACCTTCCAACAATTACTCATTTTGTCGCTGGACTTGGTACTACAGGAACTTTGATGGGTGCAGGACGTTACCTACGTGAACAAAACCCAGATATCCAAATTATCGCTGCCGAACCACGTTATGGTGAAGTTGTTTATGGATTACGAAATATCGATGAAGGCTTTGTTCCTGAACTCTATGACGCCTCCGTACTGAGTCGACGATTCTCAGTTGGTGCCGAGGATTCGGTAAAAGGCGTTCGTACATTATTAGAAGTTGAAGGAATATTTGCAGGTATTTCAACGGGTGCAATTGTGCACGCCTCCCTTGCCATTGCGAATCAAGCAGTAGTAGAAGGCAAAGCTGCTGATATCGCTTTTATTGTCTGTGATGCGGGATGGAAATACTTATCTACTGGCATTTACGGCAGCACGCAGGGAGAAAATTCAATTGATGAGGCTACGCAAGGCTTAGACGATCAGCTCTGGGCATAAACACACGCGGTAGGCTTGGCAATATGAGCAACGCACCTATCGGTATTTTCGATTCTGGAGTCGGTGGACTCACAGTTGCTCGGGCAATATTGGATCAATTACCAAATGAATCAACTCTCTACATTGGTGATACAGCACGAGGTCCTTATGGTCCGCGCCCATTAGCCGAAGTTCGTACCTTTGCACTTGAAACGCTCGATTTTTTAGTTGATCAAGGTGTGAAAGCAATTGTTATTGCATGCAATACGGCAAGTGCAGCGATGTTACGAGATGCGCGTGAAAGATATTCCATTCCAGTTATTGAGGTAATTCAGCCTGCAGTACGTAGAGCTGTTGCTGCCACTCGTTCGGGTCGTATCGGTGTTATCGGAACAAGTACAACTATTGAGTCAAAGGCTTATGCAGATGCCTTTGCTGCCGCACCTCAACTTCAGATTACTTCTGTGGCATGCCCACTTTTTGTTGAATTTGTTGAAAGAGGTGAAACTTCAGGTGAAGAAATCACAAAGGTTGCGCGTAAGTATTTAGAGTCAGTAATGGAAGCAGAGATTGACACATTAGTTTTAGGTTGCACCCACTACCCATTGCTTACTGGCGTAATTTCGTATGTCATGGGAAATGGGGTCTCGTTAGTATCGAGTGCCGAAGAGACTGCGAAAGATTTGTACAGAGTACTTGTAGAAAATTCCTTACTTCGCTCACCACAAAGCAGTCCCGCAACACATCGTTTCTTAGCTACGGGGGATGCGAAAGCTTTTGAAATTCTTGCTCGCAGATTTTTGGGACCGGAAGTTACACACGTTGAACATCATGAGAACTAAGGGGAGAAAATAATGGCACGCAACGATGGAAGAGATGTAAAGGATTTGCGCGACATCAAGTTCACCCGAAATTGGTTGGATCATGCAGAAGGTTCTGTCCTCGTCGAATTCGGAAAAACACGAGTTCTTTGTGTTGCATCATTTTCTCCTGGTGTTCCCCGATGGCTAAAAGATTCTGGCAAAGGCTGGGTAACTTCTGAATATTCAATGTTGCCTCGTGCAACACATACTCGTTCGGATCGCGAGAGCGTAAAAGGCAAGTTGGGTGGACGTACCCAAGAAATTTCTCGTCTAGTCGGACGCTCGCTTCGCGCAATAGTGAATATGCAAGAACTTGGTGAAAACACAATTGTGATTGACTGTGACGTTTTACAAGCAGATGGCGGAACACGCACCGCTGCAATTACAGGCGCCTATGTTGCACTTGTGGACGCAATCAATTGGGCAAAAAAAGAAGGCCACATCAAAGCAACGGCGAAACCTTTGAGTGATTCAGTTGCAGCCGTGAGCGTAGGAATCATTGGTGGAGTTCCAATGTTGGATTTATGTTACGAAGAAGATGTTCGTGCAGATACTGATATGAATGTTGTGTGCAGCGGAGATGGCAGATTTATCGAAGTTCAAGGCACAGCTGAAGGAACGCCTTTTGATCGTGAATTACTCGATCAATTACTCAATTTAGCCGTTGCAGGATGCAAAGATCTTTCAGATCTTCAGCAACGTGTACTTGCTCAGTAAGTTTAATTTGTGTCGTCACGACTAATTCTTGCAACGCGCAATCAAGGAAAGATACTTGAGCTGCGTCGGATACTTGATCAACTTTCTGATGGGGCAATAGAACTTGTAAGTGTTGATCAGTATCCGGATATTCCTGATGTAGATGAAACAGGTTTAACTTTTGAAGAGAACTCGTTATTAAAGGCACGTGCAATATGTAAAGCTACAGGATTGCCTTCACTTGCAGATGATTCAGGATTATGCGTAGATGCACTTGGGGGAGCACCTGGGATTTTTTCTGCTCGGTATGCCGGAACCCATGGTGATGATGAAGCAAATCTCAATAAAGTTTTAGAGCAGTTGAAGAATATGACCGATGAAAATCGAAGGGCGCACTTTACGTGTGTGACTGCGTTGGTTATGCCAGACGGGCAAGAGGTTACGGAAGAAGGTTTATTCCATGGTCACATTACGCACGCCCCAATGGGTGAGAATGGCTTTGGGTATGACCCTATTTTTATCCCGACCGGTTCCACCGTCACATCGGCCCAAATGAGCGCCGAAGAGAAGGATTTAGTGAGCCATCGCGGCAAATCACTCCGTGCCATCGCACCACAAGTGATCGCATTGATGAAGGGGCTGGGGTAACCTTGGCATATAACGATGCATAATTCGTCGGAGCATCGCAAACTCAAGGAGTAAAAGTGGCTGTAAAGAAATCAACAACAAAGAGGGTAGTAAAGAAAGCCGTTGCAAAAAAATCTGTAGCGAAGAAGACTGCCAAGAAAAGTGTTGCTCGTAAGAGTGTTGCTAAGAAATCAGCCACTAAAAAAACAACCGCGAAGAAGAGTGTTGCCAAGAAGTCAGTCGTAAAGAAAACTGCGAAGAAGTCAGCTAAAAAAGTTGTAAAGAAGAGTTCAGCGAAGAAGAGCGGCGCATCAACAATTGTTGTTCCCCCGGTTCCTCGCGGAGGCAGCGCATCATCTTCACGCGTCAATGTGACAACAACTCCTGCACCAGTTGCGCCAAAACCTGCCATTGCAGCAAAACCAGGTGCTACCCCTGCACAAGGAACCTCAAAGGCTGTTAGAAATGCAGTAATACTTGGAATTGTTCTTTTGGCACTCGTAGTGTGGGCAAAGAGTTCATCAAAAAACGATGATGCAGCAGCTCCCGCACCATCAATGAGTGCTTCACCAAGTGCAGAAGCTTCAACTTCTGCAGCACCAACAACATCTGCGAGCAAGGAAACAACTGCGAATGCAGCTGTTGCAACTGTTGAAGCCCCATCCAAGTTTGTTGCGCTCAAGAGTGCGACAGGTCTTACCTTGCGTTGGGTTGCACCTACAGCAACCACAGGTCTTACCGGTTACAACGTAGAAATTCGTGCGAATGGAACTGGTGACTGGAAAGTAATTGCCACTGTTCCAGGTGATCAGCTAACTCAATCTGTGACACAAGGTGATGGAACTGGTTGGACACAATTTAGAGTCACTTCAGTTTATTCAGATGGACAAACTGCATCTGCCACAGTGTTTGGAATTCCTGGAGTCTTTGCATAAATAGTTCTTATTAAAAAACCCTCGCCCTGTGCGAGGGTTTTTTATTTCAGATATTTTGTAATTGCATCGACATACGCCACTGCACCAATTGGAACTAAGTGAACTCCATCGGGTGCAAAATATTCTGGATGTCCTTGAGAGATTGATTCCCAATCAACAATTTCAGTATTTCGATAATGAGTGGCAATCTCTTTAATTAGGGCATTATTTTCCTGACGCCATGGACGAGGCACTGCCGTGTTGACGATAATGATGTGTGGCTGATTTTTTATCTCATCAAAAATACTCACCACTTGCTCACTTTTGAGTTTATTATTGTTGCCAAGATCAAGAATTATTGTTGCACCTGGCATATGTATTTTGTCGTGAGAAATTACGTCAAGGAGTTCAGGGGCTTGCCGTCCCACTCTGGCATTAATAAGACCAATATGCTCTCGCAGATCTAATTCATGTCGGATCCCAAGAATGACTGAATCGCCCGTTACCCAAAGCCCACTCACGGTTTGAGTATCACCCTTGTTGATTACAGGCTCGGTATGAAAAGCGAGTTGATTTCTTAGTTTCTTCTCAGCTACCGAGTTTGTTGAAATCGCATGAGCGGTGGCAAGAGAGGTTACAAGCAATAATGAAATGGAAGAAATGACCAGCACACTTAGCTGGCGGCGACGAACCTCTTTAGTTCGATATTTCATTCCTTTGAACCAGTATTGAACCGCCCCAGTACGGATAGGTAATTCAATTATTCGCAGAGATATATCAGAAAGTGCAAAGACAACTAAAATACGAAGTGCATAGAGTGCCCAACGCGCACCTTCAAGATCAAAAGTTGGGCGGGTGACTTGAAAAATAATCCAGTGCCATAAGTAAATTGCATATGAACGCTCACCTACCCACACCATAGCTTTGCTACTTAGTATTGGTGCAAATCGTGAAGCGGGGTGCACTATCGAAGTGATAATCGCACAACCAAAAATTCCAGCTAACGGGAATGCTAATTTATACAGCGTTGGGTCGCTCTCATTAATAAATAAAAATGTGCCAAGTATTCCTATGAAACCAAATATCCCAATGCCATCAATGAAGTCTTGCGCTTTCTTATTTACTTGTTCACTTAGATTCTGAGGAACCCACTTAACTGCGAGTGCTGCACCTAGAAATAAACCGATGCTATGAGTATCAGTGCCGAAATAGACATGGCTGACTTGTGCGGCATTTGCCGCGTCTACGCGCAATGAAACTAGTAGGAGTGAAAGACCAGAGAATCCTGCAATGACAAGTGCTGTACCGGGAATTTTATTCTTTCCCAGAAATCGTAGAACTAGTAACAAAATCAGTGGCCACAAAAGATAGAACTGAGCTTCAACTCCCAGAGACCATGTATGTTGTAATAGAGGAGGACGGCCGATAGCATCAAAATAATCTGTGTGGCGAAATACCAACCACCAATTCATTAGTCCAAAAATTGAGAACGGTGCGTCACCAAGGAATCTCTTGATTGTATCGGGAGCCCAAAAACTGACAAAGAGTGCAGTTGAAACAATCATAAAAATAAGCGGAGGTAATAAGCGCCGAATACGTGCGATATAGAACGCGCGTAAATCTAATCCGCCACTTTGCTGGATTGAATCTAAAAGTAAGCGAGTTATTACATAACCAGAAATAACAAAAAACAGATCAACCCCAAGAAAACCACCAGGTATCCAAGAAATCCCTAAGTGATAAAGCAATACTGCAACTACTGCTACTGCGCGTAACCCATCTACTGCAGGGATATATCGGATACCGCGAGGAGAAACCATTCTTATTACTTACGCTTAGGCGAAGTTTTCTTTGCTACCTTTTTCTTAGCTGGTGCACTAATCGCTTTTTTAGTTCGCTCGCTCTTTACGCTAATGGGACCACTATTGATTATTGTGTTATCAGCATTGAGATTTTCAAGAACACTCCGTTGTAATTCTTCAAGTCGAATGAAAGCGGACTCTAAACGAGTTCGAGACTGGTGAATTGCATTCTCAGCGGCATCGAGTGATTGTGTTTGGATTTTGTAGAGTCGTTCAGCCTCTGAAATCACACCAGTAAGCCACTGGCGATAATGTCCAATCTCCCCAGTTGCTGTACTAATAATGCGTTCACCTTCACGACGAGCAGCCATTGCAACAGCAGCCGCTTCACGTTTCTTAGCCTCGAGAAGTGTTGCCGCTTCACTTTCTGCATTCTCTAAGAGTTCCGATGCCTCTGATTCAGCAACTTGAATATATTTACGTCCTCGAGATTCAGCGCCTGAAAGAATAGAGCGTGCCTTGAGATCTGTGCTTTCCAGAGTTTCTTTTGCTGCTCGCGATGTTTCTTTTATTACACGATCAGCTGCGGCCTGTGCTTTAGCTTCGCGAAGTTGAGCAGATTTAATCATGGACATTGCAGTCTCTGTAGCAAGAATTTCAAACTCTTCTTTACTGAGTGCATTGATATCGCGTCGTGAACGAAGATCTGCTAATTGACTCTCGAGTTCACGGATGCGGTCGACAGAGTTAGGCGAATTAGTTTCCTCACCTTTGAAGCCAACCCAATTCAGGAATGAGTTTTTCTCGCTCATATTAACCTCGCACTGTATATATGGAACTCATTGAAAGCTCCAGATGAGACACCTAGATTAGGGCACAGATGGCAACCTTCAAAAGTCCCAAAATGTGCAAATGTGAGGCTAAGGCAGGGGATTAGTGCGGGCTACTTCGTGTATACGGCGATAGATATAGCCACATATTGAGAGACCCACGCTGCTAGGACAAATATATGAAAAAGCTCGTGAAAACCGAAGTATTTTGCATTCATCCCCGGACGTTTGAGAGCATAAAAAACAGCGCCGATTGAATAGAGAAGTCCCCCAAAAATAATTGGTAGAAGAATCCATAAACCGCCTGCTCGATAAATTTGCGGTAAGTATGCAACAGCGATCCAACCAAGTATTAGGTAATTTGCAACATAAAACCAACGAGGTGCACCAATCCAAAAAATTCGAACAGCTACCCCAATGAGAGCTCCTATCCAAATTACAGATAAAAGAATTGTGCGATCACGTCCATGGAGCAATGTGACCGCGAATGGGGTGTAAGAACCAGCAATCAATAAATTTATATTTGCATGATCAAAGCGGCGCCAAATCTTTTTCTTAGATGGCGACCATGGAACTCGGTGGTATACGGCAGAAACACTAAATAATAAAATTGCTGTTATCGAATAAAGTGCCACAGCAAATTTGAAAGAGTTCTTACTGAGAACAAAAAGAACTAGTGAGGCAATAATTACAGCAGGGGTAGCACCAAGATGAAACCACCCACGCAATTTTGGAGGAGCAACTTGTTGCGTCATGGTGACTCCGATCTTTGGACTACCCCTGACTGTACTTGAATTATCCTTTCGCGGCTGCGAACCCAACTTCAAGGTCTGCCTTGATATCTTCAATATTTTCAAGGCCAAGGCTCAATCGAACAAGGCCAGGAGTCACCCCTGCATCAAGTTGTTCTTGTGCGCTGAGTTGAGAATGTGTCGTGGTTGCAGGATGAATAACTAATGAGCGAACATCACCAATATTGGCGACGTGGCTAAATAGTTTCAACGACTCAACAAATTTCTTTCCAGCCTCGACGCCTCCTTTGAGTTCAAATGAAAGAACTGATCCAGGCCCCTTAGGTGAATATTTCTTCGCGAGTGCGTTATAAGGTGAAGAAGCGAGTGCTGCGTAATTAACTTTAGAAACACTCGGATGTTTTTCCAACCATGCTGCAACTGCTTGTGCATTTTCAACGTGGCGCTCAATACGCAAGCTCAATGTTTCAAGACCTTGAGCGAGTAACCAAGCGTTGAATGGTGAAACTGCTGCCCCAATGTCACGGAGTAATTGCAAACGAATCTTAAATATGTATGCAAGGTTTGCACCAAATACGGAACCAACTCCAAGCGCTTGTGCAAAGACAAGACCGTGGTAGCTAGGGTCTGGTTGATTGAATCCCTTGAATTTATCTGGATACTTTGCGTAATCGAATTTTCCAGAGTCAATAATTGCACCGACGACAGTATTTCCGTGACCTGATAAGAATTTGGTTGCTGAGTGAATAACAACATCTGCACCGTATTCAATTGGCTTGATGAGATATGGCGTTGCAACAGTGTTATCCACGATGAGTGGGACACCGATTTCGTGGGCGATATCTGCAATCATTTTGATATCTAAAATTTCATTTTTTGGATTAGCAATTGTTTCGCCAAAGAATGCTTTTGTATTAGGACGAACTGCTTTACGCCATGATTCTGGATCACTTGCGTCATCGACAAAAGTAACCTCTACGCCAAATTTCGGTAGCGTGTAGTGGAATAAGTTATAAGTTCCACCGTAGAGACTTGGGCTGGAGACAATATGGTCACCAGCTTCTGCCACATTGAGTACAGAAAATGTTGTTGCTGCTGACCCGGATGCCAGTAGAAGTGCTGCAACGCCACCCTCAAGTGCCGCCAATCTTTGCTCAACGGCATCTTGCGTTGGGTTCATAATTCGAGTGTAAATATTTCCAAGTTCTGCAAGGCCAAATAGATTTGCAGCATGTTGTGTATCACGGAATTGGTATGCAGTTGTTTGATACAAAGGCAAAGCACGCGCGCCAGTTGTTGGATCCGGAACTTGTCCGGCATGAATCTGCAGGGTTTCAAATGACCATTCTTGTTCTGACATCCCAGACTCCCTCTGTTAATACGCCTTGTAGCGAGGAGTAGAAAATATCAATTAATGTAAAAAATGTCTCACGAGATATTGGTTGATGCGAATCATCTGCATAAATGGGTATTACTTGCTATTTCGAAATGAAATGTCCCTTTTTTTCATTTCAGATACGAGGATTCGAACTTCATTAGGGCCTATTCCGGGTATGGCCTTCAATTTATCCAGTGAGACCTTTCTCAGATCACTCACTGTCAAAAGTTTGGCATCGACTAATGCATGCCTTGCAGGAGGAGCGAAGCCAATCTCTTTCCAGACTCCATCGACACTGTCGTAAGAAGTGAGCCCTTGGGAAACTTTTGAAGGTCGAGAAGATTTTTCTTTCATAGACATAAAGATATTGAATCATTTATTTTTATCTGGTGCGGGAGAAGGGACTTGAACCCTCACGTCCGAAGACACAGGTTCCTAAGACCTGCGTGTCTGCCATTTCACCACTCCCGCTAAAGAGTGTTTACATTTGAATTAATGCTCAGAGAAATTCTCTCAGAAAAATTCTCTCAACATCTCAATCCTCAAGAATCTAAATAGAGCCCCTTGGATAATGCCTAAGGTTAGGGGTAAGTTTGCTTTGTTCCAAAACGAGAACTAATGAAGAAGGAGCCCCACAGTGTCACTCACCCCAACACCAGCAGATAAGTTCACATTTGGTCTTTGGACCATCGGATGGCAAGCCAGAGATCCTTTTGGTGATGCAACTCGTGGAGCCCTTGATCCCGTTCGAAGCGTCAATGAACTCGCAGCTCGCGGTGCTCATGGCGTGACTTTCCATGATGATGATTTGATTCCATTTGGCAGCGATGACACAGCGCGCCGTGGTCACATCGATCGCTTCAAAAAAGCACTTGCTGAAACTGGAATGAAAGTTCCAATGGCCACAACAAATTTATTTACACACCCAGTTTTCAAAGATGGTGCATTCACAAGCAATGATAAAGATATTCGTCGTTATGCAATTCGCAAAGTAATGCGCAATATCGAACTCGCTGTTGAACTTGGCGCCGAGACATATGTTTGCTGGGGTGGACGTGAAGGTGCAGAAACTGATGCAGCTAAAGATGGTTATGTTGCGATGGAGCGTTTCCGCGAAGCTTTCAACATTCTCGGTGACTTCGTTGTAGATAATGGCTACAAGATTAAGTTTGCAATTGAACCAAAGCCAAATGAACCTCGCGGAGATATTTTCTTGCCAACAATTGGGCACGCAATGGCATTTATCTACACACTCAACCGTCCTGAACTCGTTGGTTTGAACCCAGAAGTTGGCCACGAGCAAATGGCCGGTCTTAACTTTGTACATGGAATTGCGCAAGCACTCTGGCAAGGCAAGTTGTTCCACATCGACCTCAACGGCCAGCATGGTCCAAAGTACGATCAAGATCTTGTCTTCGGACATGGTGATTTGAAATCTGCATTCTTCTTGGTTGATCTACTTGAGCACTACAAGTACACCGGTCCAAAGCACTTTGATTACAAGCCATTGCGCACAGAAGATGACAAGGGTGTGTGGCAGTCAGCAACATCAAATATGCGTACATATTTGATACTCAAAGAGCGCGCAGCTGCTTATCGCAGTGATCCCCGTGTTATCGAAGCCATGAAGGTTGCAAATATTCCTGGACTTCTTCAGCCAACACTTGCTGCAGGAGAGACATGGAAAGATCTAGCAAAGCCTGAAGCTTTCGATGTTGAAAAAGCAGGAGAGCGTGGTTATGGCTACGAACTTCTAGATCAACTAGCACTTGAGCATTTGATGGGTGTAAAAATCCAATAGTAGATATATAAAAAATGGCCTAGAGAATTCTCTAGGCCATTTTTTATTGTGAAACTATTTGGCTGAACCTGCTCGCTTTCGCGATACTGCATCTACTGTTGCTGCCAGAATAAGCACTCCACCAGTAACAAGGAAGTTGATTCCACTAGGAAGTCCCAATAGTCCAAGCCCATTATCAATAATAGAAATAACAACCGCACCTACCGCTGCATGTGCAAGGCGACCACGACCACCGAAGAGGCTAACGCCACCAACAACTGCTGCAGCAACGCCAGGTAGAACAATTGATTTACCTGCTGTTGCTTCTACTGCGCCAATGCGGCTGGCGTTAAAAATTCCTGAAACAACTGAGAGCGCAGAACAAATGACGAAGGCAGAGATGCGAATCTTTGCAACTTTAATACCTGCGCGACGAGCTGCTTCTGGATTACCACCAACTGCATATAAGTGTCGGCCAAAGCGTGTGCGATCAAGAACTATGGTTCCAATAAACAAAATTGTCAGAGCCATTGGAATAACAATAGGAACACCTGATAATCCATTAGCTGACACGCTTCGGTTCTCATTGAGAACAGCAACAAATGCTCCTCCCAGTACAGCCATAAGTCCTAATTTCACAAAAGTTAGAACGATGGGCCTATTTGCAAGTCCAGATTTAGCTCGACGACGACGGTCATACATGTTCAACATCGCGGTGAGTACGAGGAAGATTCCAATCATCAACCAACCACCAATAGCTGGCATGTTGTTGTTCATAATTGCATTCAACTCAGGGACTTCTAGTCGGTAGAGACCGCCATCACCAAGTAGAGCTAACTGTAATCCCTGGAAACCTAAGAACAGACCCAGAGTTACAACGAAGGATGGAACACCAACTTTTGCAACGAAGAAACCGATGAAATATCCAACAGCAATTCCTACGACAAATCCCATAAGAATTGATACACGCCAATCCCAATGTGCCTTATTTGTAAGAATAATAAAGAGTGCCATCGAGAGACCTGATGTAACACCTGCAGAAAGGTCAATTTCTGCAATCAAAATAACGAAAACGAGTGCCATTGATAGCATCATCAATGTTGCAGACTGAACAAATAAATTTGCGAAGTTCAGTTTTGTAAGAAAGTAAGGGTTCAAACCCGCAAAAAGTGCAGTGAGTACAATCAGTGAAATTACCGAAGGAAGTGCACCCATTTCTCCGCCTTTGACGCGGGAGAAATATCCGTTTATTTGATCTTTGACGTTACCTTCGTGTCCTGATCCGATATTTGTGCTCATCGTTACTCCTTATCCTGGCTGCGAGTTCCGGTGATGTATGAAACAACATCTTGATAATTTGTTTCCTTAGTCTTCAAACGAGCGACCATCTTTCCAAGATATAAAACGCTAATGTCATCAGCGACTTTGAAAACATCGCTCAAGTTGTGGCTAATGATGATGACGGCAACGCCTGAATCGGCAAGGCGACGTACAAGACTTAGTACTTGCTCAGTCTGTGCAACGCCGAGTGCTGCAGTTGGCTCATCCAAAATTACAAGTTTGGCATTACGCAAAACAGAACGAGCAATGGCAACAGTCTGGCGTTGTCCGCCAGAGAGTGATGCAACTTTTTGACGAACGGATTTGACTGTACGAACTGAGAGACCTGCAAGCGTTGCAGATGCCGCCTTCTCCATCTCAGGTTCGTTAAGTGTTCCTGCAGACATTTCTTCGCGTCCCAAAAACATGTTCTGAACAATGTCTAAGTTTTCACATAGCGCTAAATCTTGATACACAACTTCAATTCCAAGTGATGCCGATTGACGTGCCGTGTGTAGGTGCACTTCTTTGCCCTCAAATTTAACGATACCTGAGTCATAGGACTGCACTCCCGCGAGGCCCTTAATCAATGTTGATTTTCCTGCACCGTTATCTCCCACAAGTGCGGTGACGCGTCCTGCCTCAGCGACAAAATCAATTCCTTTGAGCACTTCTACTGGACCAAAACTTTTAATAACACCTTGGAGTTCAACTACTGGTGATGACATCGGATTCCTCTCGCGGAAACTGTGTACCTGGATCAAAATGAAACTTACTGTGTAGCAAAAATACTACGAAAGTGCGAAAACCTTTGCGCCGACCAAAAGGCCGGCGCAAAGGTTTTTCACGCGTTTAGATTATGCGACGCCGTACTTTGCACAAGCAGCCTTCAATGCTGCAGTACAAACTTCAGCGATCTTTGCATCTCCTGCAGCAACAACGTCCTTGACCTTATCTGGGCCAACGAGAATTGGTGCAACGTGGATGAATGGAGTTCCATCAGCAAGAGTCTTATCTGCTGTTGGCTTCTCACCCTTAAGGAGTGCGATTGCCAAGTCAGATGCAGCTGTTGCTTCTAGTGTGAATGGCTTGTAGACAGTTGCTGTCTGCTTGCCAAGCAATACGTTCTGCAATCCAGCTGGTGATGCATCTTGTCCTGATACAGGAACCACTTTGTGGTTCTTGTCGAGGATTGTGATGATATTTGCTGCATTGTTATCGTTTGGAGCAAGAACCGCATCGACCTTACCCTGAACAGCTGTGTATGCCTGCTCGAAGAGTGTTCCGGCCTTTGCGCCATCCCATGTTCCAGCCATTTCAAATGCTGGCTTTACACCAGCTGCTGAAAGCACTGCAACTGCACCGTCATAGAACATCTTTGCGTTTCCATCAGTTGGGTCACCCTGACCGTAGATAACGCGAGCTGTCTTAGGATCAATGTTCTTAGCCTTGAGACCATCAAGAATTGATTGACCTTCTAGAGCTCCAACAGTTTCGTTGTCGAATGAAACGTAGAAGTCTGCACCAGCAATTGGACGGTCATAAGCAATAACAGGGATTCCTGCCTTCTTAGCCTTCGCTGCAACTGCAAGAGCTGCACCCTGGTAGTCAACAAGAATCATTACGCCGCAACCCTTTGAGAGTTGTTGATCAGCAATTGTTGCGAACTTTGCAGTATCGCCTTGTGCATTTTGAATATCTGTTTCAAAGTTTGCAGCTTTGAGTGCCTTATCAAGTGCTGGACGATCTCCATTTTCCCAACGAGCAGATGATGCTGAGTCAGGAAGGATGATGCAAGCACGAGTTGAACTCGCTTTGCTGCTCTTTGAGCAACCTGTAAGTGCGAGAGCAATAACTACAACTACTGTAGTAATCGCTAAACGACGCTTTGTCATATATGTATAACCTTTCGAAAGGTGGAAATCACCCTAGGCCGAATCTTTTTCAGCCAAACAAGGAAGGCGAATCCGACCTGAAGGTTATGCTAAAAGTCCAACTTGGTCACTAGGAATTTGGACATTTTCCCTATTTTGAATCTAACGATTAGGTAACGGCGAAAGAGGGGCTCGCGGTAACCTTGCGTATGGCCTCTCAATTAGATGAGTTATCACGCTGCATAAGTGAGGCGATTACGCGTGCGATTGCATCAGGAGCCATAGCTGCCAGCGTGCCAGAGTCAATCCCCTTGGAGCGGCCCAAGAACCGTGACCATGGCGATTATGCGACATCGGTGGCGCTCCAATTGGCTAAAAGCGCGGGGAAAAATCCGAGAGATGTCGCACTTATTTTGCAGAGAGAAATAGGTATCACGCCTCTGATATCGGCAGTTGATATCGCTGGACCGGGATTTCTCAATTTCACTTTGAATCGTGCCAGCCAAGCAAATCTTGTGACGTCAATTATTTCACATAAAGAAGAGTACGGAAAAGGAAATTCTCTCGCTGGAATAAATATCAATCTGGAATTCATAAGTGCAAATCCCACTGGCCCGCTGCATCTGGGCCACACTCGATGGGCTGCAGTAGGTGATGCACTTGGTCGAGTACTCAGTGCAGCTGGTGCACAAGTGACTCGTGAGTTTTATATCAATGACCGTGGAAATCAGATGGATCTCTTTGGTGCCTCCCTTGAAGCATCCGCTATGGGTAATCCCATTCCAGAAGATGGCTATCAAGGAGATTACATTCAAGATTTAGCTGCACAAATTGTTGCATCTGATTCTTCAATAAAAAATTTGCCAGATACTAAGCGACTCGTCGAATTTAGAGAACGTGGTTATGGATTGCAATTAGCGCAACAACAAAGAGTGCTTAACGCTTTTGGTACACACTTTGATATTTGGTTCTCAGAGCGCTCGCTTCACGATGCAGGTTCGGTTGAACACGGCATTGAAGTATTGCGAAAGCAAGGACATGTATTTGAAAACGAGAATGCAACATGGCTTCGCACGACAGATTTTGGTGACGATAAAGATCGCGTCCTCACTAAGAGCGATGGTTCACTTACTTATTTCTCATCTGATACTGCTTATTACATAAATAAGCGCGAACGTGGCTTTGATATTTGTATCTACATGCTCGGCGCGGATCACCATGGATATGTAGGACGCCTCAAAGCCACCGCAGCATGCGCTGGTGATGATCCTGAATACAACATTCATGTATTGATCGGCCAACTTGTAAAAATTATGGAAGGTGGGGAAGAAGTAAAACTCTCCAAGCGCGCCGGCACAATTATCACTCTAGAAGAATTAGTAGAAAAAGTTGGCGTAGATGCTGCGCGATATACGCTGATTCGTTATCCGGTAGAGACACCTATGGTGATGGATATCGATATTCTCAAACGAAATACAAATGAGAATCCGGTCTATTACGTTCAATATGCTCATGCAAGAATTTCAGGGGTATTGCGCAACTGTGAAGAGTTGAAAATTTCAATGGAGATCAAAGATTTTGACCCCTCACTCCTCACACATGACCGAGAAAATGAATTATTGGCGACTCTTGCAGATTTTCCTCGGATTGTGGAAGGAGCGGCCCAGATGCGCGAACCACATCGGATTGCCCGTTATCTTGAAGAATTAGCAGGGGTGTATCACGGTTTCTATTCTGATTGCCGCGTTTTACCTATGGGAGATGAAAGCATTGCTCCCATACATACTGCGCGCGCATTGCTCTGTATGGCTACAAAGCAAGTTCTTAGAAATGGCTTAGACCTACTAGGTGTTGGCGCACCAGAGAGGATGTAACGCATGAGCACTTCACTTTGGCCCGCAGGCGTTTCATTCAATAATGGAGTGCTGCATTTCTCAGGGATTTCTGCAACATCGCTTGCGCAGGAATTTGCTACACCTGCATTTTTTATGGATGAAGAAGATTTTTGCACAAGAGCACTTGGTTGGGACAAAGCCCTTCATCAGGCTTTTGATAGTCATGCCGGCAATGTTTATTACGCCGCAAAAGCATTCATATGTGTAGAAGTTGCACGATGGATTGCTAATTGCGGAATTGGAATTGACGTATGCACCGGAGGCGAGCTGGCTGTAGCACTAGCCGGTGGTATTGATCCTAAGAAGATTGAAGTACATGGAAATAATAAATCTGTCTCAGAGATTGAACGTGCAGTGAGTGTTGGCGTTGGCACTATTGTGATTGATTCAATTTTTGAAATTGAAAGAGTGGCTGCTGCTGCTCGAAAGCTAGGCAAGACTCAACGAGTTTTACTTCGACTCACACCAGGCATCCAAGCCCATACGCATGAGTCAATTGCAACTGCGCACGAAGATGTGAAATTTGGATTTTCGATTGCCAGTGGTGCTGCATGGAATGCAGTTCTAGAAGTGCAAAAATATCCTGAAATTGAACTACGTGGCTTTCATTCTCATATCGGTTCTCAGATATTGAATATGGATTCCTTCGAGATTGCAGCAGATCGACTAATCGGACTTCTTGGAAAATACCGCGACGAGTTTGGCAATCAACTTCCTGAATTAGATCTTGGTGGCGGCTATGGAATTGCATATCTTCCTGGTGACGTTGAATTAGAGGCAAGTGAAGTGCTCCCGGCGCTATTTACCCAAGTGAAGAAAGTGTGCGAAAAAGCTGCACTCAATATTCCAACCATTTCAATTGAACCTGGTCGTGCGATCGTAGGCCCAACAATGTTTACACTCTATGAAGTTGGCACAGTCAAAGATGTCACATTGGAATCAGGAAAAAATCGTCGCTACATATCTATCGACGGTGGAATGAGCGACAACATTCGTCCATCTCTTTATGGCGCCGAGTACACAACTTCTTTAGCGAATAGATCATCGAGTGCGCCACTAATTGATACCCGACTTGTTGGAAAGCATTGCGAGACCGGCGACATTGTCATCAGAGATATCGAATTACCAAGTGATATTGCGCCAGGGGATTTATTGGCCGTACCTGCAACTGGGGCGTATGGGCGAAGCATGGCGAGTAATTACAACCACGTACCTCGTCCACCAGTAATTTGCGTAAAAAATGGAAAAGCCCGTGTAATTCTGCGGCGCGAGACAGAAGCAGATCTGCTCAATCTCGATATTTAACGCCGATTGCATTAGGTGTGAAAGAATCACCCCATGAGCGCAACTAAGAAAATCACAATCGGAATGCTCGGTTGTGGCACCGTCGGCGCTGAAGTCGCACGACTATTGCTCTCCGATATTCCTGAACTTTCAACACGTTCGAGCGCGCCTCTTGAACTCAAAAAAATTGCGGTTCGAAGCGGCGGTGCTCGAAATGGAATTGATGCATCTCTATTTACAACTGATCCACTTTCTGTTGTCAACGACCCTGCAATAGATATTGTCATCGAAGTAATGGGTGGAATCGAACCAGCCCGTGAATTAATTCTGCTAGCCATCAAAAATGGTAAGTCGGTTGTTACTGCAAATAAGAGTTTGCTTGCAACCCACGGAGCTGACCTTTATGCAGCTGCTGATAAAGCTGGTGTCGATCTTTACTATGAAGCAGCAGTTGCTGGTGCGATTCCAATTATTCGTCCGATGCGCGAATCACTTGTAGGTGACTACATCACACGCATCATGGGTATCGTCAATGGAACTACTAACTTCATTCTTACGAAAATGCATGAAGATGGTTTGGGCTTTGATGAAGCGCTGGCACAAGCACAGGCACTTGGTTACGCCGAAGCTGATCCAACTGCAGATATTGAAGGCTTTGATGCAGCTGCTAAAGCAGCAATTTTGGCAGGACTCGCATTCCATACAAGAGTTACTGCCGACGAGGTTTATCGCGAGGGAATTACCAAGATTTCGGCTGCAGATGTTGCGCTGGCGAAGTCCATGAATCACGTGATTAAGTTGTTAGTAATTGGAGAACTCACACCCGAAGATGCAATATCCGTTCGCGTGCATCCTGTCATGCTTCCAGTGAGTCATCCACTTGCATCGGTTCGCAATGCCTACAACGCCGTTTATTTAGAAGCGGAATCTGCTGGTCAACTTATGTTTTATGGTCGTGGCGCAGGTGGTGGACCAACAGCAAGTGCCGTACTTGGCGATGTTGTCGCTGTTGCGCGTCATATTGCAGATGATTCGATTGGCCATCGCGAAAGTGATTATGCAGATCGCGAAATTGCACCATTTGGTTCGGCTCGCACCCGCATGATGATTCGACTACATGTTGCAGATAAACCGGGTGTATTAGCAACTATTGCACAAGCATTTGCTGCTCAAGGCGTATCTATTCAAACAGTTCGCCAAGGTGGAGCCGGTAATGATGCCGAACTTGTTGTAGTGACTCATCAAGGTCTTGAAACATCACTCTTTGCTTTATTAAATGATTTGAAGAATCTAGAGATTGTAAGCGCTGTGGAAAGTGTTATTCGAGTTGAGGGAGTGAACTAATCAATGAAATCCTTATTCGGTAACAAAAAGGGTACACATCAATGGCGTGGAGTTATTGAAGAATATCGACACCGTCTTCCTGTCAGCGCAACAACACCTGTCATTACTTTGCGCGAGGGTGGAACGCCACTGATTCTGGCTCAACATTTATCTGAATTACTCGGAAATGAAATTTGGTTGAAATATGAAGGAATAAATCCAACTGGTTCCTTCAAGGATCGCGGAATGACAATGGCCATTTCTAAAGCGGCAGAAGATGGCGCCAAAGCAGTTATTTGTGCATCTACTGGAAATACTTCAGCGAGTGCGGCTGCCTATGCAACAAAAGCAGGAATGGTTCCCGCTGTGCTAATTCCTGCGGGAAAGATTGCAATGGGAAAACTTGCCCAAGCAGTTATTCACGGAGCAACAATTTTGCAAGTCAATGGAAACTTTGATGATTGTCTTATGCTGGCTCGAGAACTCTCTGAAAATTATCCAGTTGCACTCGTTAATTCAGTAAACCCTTATCGCATCGAAGGTCAAAAGACAGCCGCTTTTGAAGTAGTGGATTTCTTAGGCGATGCCCCAGATATGCATGTACTTCCAGTAGGCAATGCAGGAAATATCACAGCATATTGGCGCGGTTATAAGGAATATCGAAAAGATGGAATGTCATATCAGCTTCCACAGATGTGGGGATTTCAAGCTGCTGGTTCTGCTCCCATTGTTAAGGGAAAAATTGTAAAAAATCCTGACACGATTGCAACAGCAATTCGTATTGGTAATCCAGCATCATGGGAACAGGCAATTGAGGCACGCGATTCTTCTGGTGGACTTATTGATTCAGTAACAGATAAAGAAATATTGAGCGCATACCGACTTGTAGCAGGCAAAGAAGGCGTCTTTGTTGAGCCATCGAGTGCTGCAGGAATTGCCGGACTAATCAAATATAAAAAGAATGGCAAATTACCTCAAGGAAAGCGCATCGTTGTCACTGTTACTGGACACGGATTGAAAGATATTTCTTGGGCACTCGATAGTGCATCAAAACCAAAGATTATTCCTGTCAAAGCCTCAATTGCTGCGAAAGCTTTGGGATTGGCATAACGATGGCAAAGCCAACATATCGAGCACAACCTGTTCAAGTTCAGGTTCCAGCAACGAGTGCCAATTTAGGTCCAGGTTTTGATTGCTTTGGATTAGCACTAGGGATGCATGATCGTTATGTCGCGCAAATTCTCGATGATGTAGTTCTAGACATCGATATCACCGGCGAAGGTTCAACTGATCTTCCACGGAGTGATAAAAATTTACTTGTTAAATCAATGTATAAAGGATTTGAATATTTAGGAGGCAAGCCTCGCGGATTAGCGGTGCGCGCACTCAATGTAATTCCTCATGGCCGCGGACTCGGCTCATCGGCAAGTGCAATTGTTGGCGGACTAACACTGGCACGTTCCTTAGTTCTTGGTGGCAATGAGCATATGAGTGATGATGTACTTCTCAATCTTGCAACAGAGATGGAAGGGCATCCCGATAATGTTGCGGCGGCAATTTTTGGCGGCGCAACGATTGCTTGGCAAGAGATGCAACATGGAAAAAAAGTTGCGTTATCGATAAATATGGAAGTGGATGCACGCATTGGTGCAGTGGCCTTTATCCCAACAAATGCAATATCAACTTCAAAAGCTCGCAAACATCTTCCTGAATTAATCCCTCATGAAGATGCAGTTGCAAACTCTGCGCACAGCGCACTCATGGTGCATGCCCTTACTCAAAGACCAGATCTATTATTTACTGCCACAGAGGATTTCTTGCATCAGCAGTACCGCCAAGATTTGATGCCGCTCTCTTTTACCTTGATGAACAAACTTCGTAGTGCAGGTGTGCCGGCATTTATTTCAGGGGCAGGACCAACAGTTCTCGTTCTCCATACAGGGGGAGCCAGTGATATCGCCGAGATGGAACGAGCTGCCGGCGATAAATTTGTTGTAACACCTCTCTCAATATCCCGCGCAGGAGCGAGCGTAGTTACTGCCTAACTTGCTACTGCGTATTTATGGGTGCTAACCTTTGCCATATCTGAACGGCCTCTTCTTAGGGCTCATAAAAGATTTCAGATAAATACCAGCAACACAAACCAATCACTTGAGTTTTCGATTAGAAAACCAAGCCAATCATGAAAAGAAACTAATGACTGAAACAGAAGCAGTACGTTCTAATAGCCCAGAACTTTCCGCGATGACACTTCCTAAGTTGAAGGCAGTTGCTGCCCAACTTGGTATTGATGGTGCCGCAAAGATGAAAAAAGATGGACTTGTAGAAGCAATCAGCGACCTTCAAGCTAAAAACCGTGAAGCAGCTAAAGCTGAACGAGAAGCACGTCGTGAGGCTCGAAATAATCGCAAGAAGGAAGCACCAAGTAAGAGTGCATCAGCTGAGAGCGATGAAGAAGAAATTGATAATGATTCAAATTCACGACGAGATCGTGGACGCGATCGCAATCGGGACCGCAATCGCGATCGCGATCGTGCACCACGCGAAGAGCGCGAGCCAGTACTTTCCGATGATGATGTCTTAGTACCAGTGGGTGGATTACTCGACATTCTTGAGAGCTATGCATTTATCCGTACAGCTGGATATCTACCTGGTCCAAATGATGTTTACGTATCATTACAACAAGTTCGCCGCAACGGACTTCGCAAAGGCGATGTAGTTACTGGCCAAGTACGCCAACCTCGTGAAGGTGAACGCAAAGAGAAGTTCAATGCACTTATTACTTTGGAAACAGTAAACGGAGCAACTCCGGAAGAATCACGTAACCGTGTTGAATTCTCTAAGTTAGTTCCACTCTATCCACAAGAGCGTTTACGCCTTGAAACAGAACCAAATATTTTAACTACTCGCGTAATTGACCTCATTTCCCCAATTGGAAAAGGTCAGCGCGGACTCATTGTTTCCCCGCCAAAGGCTGGTAAGACAATGGTGCTCCAAGCAATTGCTAATGCAATCACGACAAATAATCCAGAGTGTCACTTGATGGTTGTTCTCGTTGATGAGCGCCCAGAAGAAGTAACAGATATGCAACGCTCGGTCAAAGGTGAAGTTATTGCATCAACATTTGATCGTCCTGCCGATGATCACACCACAGTTGCAGAACTCGCAATTGAGCGCGCAAAGCGTCTAGTTGAACTAGGACATGACGTCGTTGTATTGCTCGATTCAATTACGCGCCTTGGTCGTGCGTACAACATCGCAGCACCTGCATCAGGTCGAATTCTTTCTGGTGGTGTTGACTCAGCTGCTCTCTATCCACCAAAGAAGTTCTTTGGTGCAGCTCGAAATATTGAAGATGGTGGCTCACTAACCATTCTTGCAACAGCACTTGTAGATACTGGTTCACGTATGGATGAAGTTATTTTCGAAGAGTTCAAGGGAACTGGAAATATGGAACTCATTCTGGATCGCCGTCTTGCAGATAAACGAATATTCCCAGCAGTAAACGTGGTTGCATCAGGTACTCGTAAAGAAGAAATTTTAATGGGAACAGAAGAACTCAATATTGTGTGGAAACTTCGTCGCGTGCTTCACGCACTTGAGCCACAACAAGCCCTTGAGTTATTGCTGGAAAAGATGAAGGGTACGAAGTCCAACGTTGAATTCTTGATGCAGATCCAGAAGACAACAGTGGGCCCAGGTAACGAATAAGCACGCTCAGATTTCTCAGAAGAGGGGCTCATCGCTTACTCTTTGGGGGTTAACCGAAGCGCCTGGTTCACGATCTTGTTCGCAAGACGACCCAGGTATACGAAAGGGAAAAAATGAAAGCAGATATTCATCCAGAATATAAAGAAACACAGGTCACCTGTGGTTGCGGCGAGAAGTTTGTAACTCGCTCAACAGTTGCAAGCGGTTCAATTTATGTTGAAGTCTGCTCTGTATGTCACCCGTTCTACACCGGCAAGCAGCGCATCCTCGATACTGGTGGACGCGTAGCTAAGTTCGAAGAGCGTTTCGGTAAGAAGAAGTAGCTTTCCTTAAGACCGCAATTTCGCTGCCAGAGATGGTGGCGGTTGCGGTCTTTTGCTTTCTATTCAAAATTTGTTTCGACGCATAAAGGAAGGAGAAGCCTGATGACAAATGATCGTTTCGCATCTGCACACGAAATGGTTCGCGAATATTCTGAACTTGAAATAAAAATGGCTGACCCCTCCATTCATGATGATCAAGGTAAAGCTCGCCAACTCGGACGACGCTATGCACAACTTGGCCCAGTGGTTGCAGGATTCAATGCTTGGAAGAGTGCCGAAGATGATCTTGCTGCTGCCCGTGAATTAGTTGAAGTTGATCCTGACTTTGCATCAGAGATCCCAGCACTTGAACACACCAGAGACTTAGCAGCAACTAAGTTAGAAGAATTACTTCTGCCTCGCGACCCAAATGATGATCGCGATGTTATTTTGGAAGTTAAAGCAGGTGCAGGAGGCGATGAGTCGGCACTCTTTGCGGGTGATTTGCTTCGCATGTATTTACGTTATGCCGAAAAACATGGATGGAAGACTGAAGTAATTGACGCCACTGAAAGCGAAATGGGTGGATATAAAGATATTTCTATTGCAATCAAATCAAAGGGAATTGCCGCGCCAGGTGAATCACCATATGCACGTCTGAAATTTGAAGGCGGAGTGCATCGCGTGCAACGTGTACCTGAAACAGAATCCCAAGGCCGAATACACACTTCTGCAGCTGGTGTGTTAATTTTGCCCGAGGCTGAAGAAGTCGATGTTGATCTGAATATGAACGATGTTCGAGTCGACGTTTATCGTTCATCTGGTCCAGGTGGACAGAGCGTCAATACGACAGACTCTGCAGTGCGCCTTACCCATGTTCCAACTGGAATCGTCGTTTCATGTCAGAACGAAAAGAGTCAGCTTCAAAATAAGGAATCAGCACTTCGTATTTTGCGAGCACGTTTACTAGCTGACGCTCAGGAAAAAGCTGACGCGATTGCCTCAGCTGAACGTAAGAGCCAGGTGCGCACTGTTGATCGTAGTGAGCGCATTCGTACCTATAATTTTCCTGAAAACCGATTGAGTGATCACCGTGTTAATTACAAGTCAAATAATTTAGATTCAGTTCTCAACGGTGAACTCGACGATGTTATTCAATCGCTCTTAGATGCAGATAAAGCAGCTCGTTTG
Source organism: Actinomycetota bacterium (assembly GCA_947451045.1). GTDB lineage: Bacteria > Actinomycetota > Actinomycetes > Nanopelagicales > Nanopelagicaceae > Planktophila. Next base: position 25,604 of record CANFXM010000016.1, read on the forward strand.
GCATCTACTAACTAATCTCATGAATATTCGAGAGCTATTGCGCGATGCAAAAAGCCAGCTAGCTGAATCTGGGATTTCCCAAACGGATGCAGAGCATTTGCTTGCACACTGCCTTGGTATATCTAGAATGGATTTACATAATCCAGTTATCGTTGAAACTACCCTTCAAAATATTGGTGACAAGGAAACAGTAGAAGAAACTTTTTTCACACTGGTAGACCGCAGAATTGGACAGGAACCATTGCAGTACCTCACTGGCCGTGCACCTTTTCGGTATTTAGAAATTGAGGTTGGCCCAGGTGTATTAGTCCCTCGGCCAGAAAGTGAATTACTTGTAGATGCTGTCCTGCACCATATTTCTAATATGGAGGGAATTATTAGTGTTGTTGATTTAGGCGCTGGTTCCGGTGCGCTCTCACTCGCTATATCAACAGAATCTACAAATTCGCGAGTAATCGCTGTTGAAAAAAGTCCAGAAGCAATTTTTTGGTTGAAACAAAATGTTTCTACAATTGATGAGAAAGTGCGAATTGTTGAAGGCGATGTGAGCGAAGTTCTCATAGGAGTGAAGTGCGATCTCGTTATTGCAAATCCTCCCTATATTCCCGATAGCCAAGTATTGCCACGCGATGTTGCAGGTTTTGAACCTCATGTGGCTCTCTTCGGAGGTCCAACTGGAATGGAAATTCCTCGTCAGTTTATTGCTGCTGCCGCTCGACTTCTCAAAAGTGAGGGAATACTCGTCATTGAACATACCGAAGAGCAAGGCGTTGATATAGCCATGGAGTTGTTCAATGATTTTGAAAATATTGTTTTGCATCGAGATCTCAATGAACGTCCTCGCTGGACAAGTGCGGTGAGAAAATAAATATGTCAAAAGTTATAAATTTGAAAACTGGTGTCATGACAAAGCATGTCAATGCTGCAACTAAAGCAATTCGTGATGGCTATATTATTGCAATTCCTCTTGAACATCATTACGGATTAGTATGCGATGCGTTTTCACACGATGCCGTCAGAGAAATGCATGTTCTTCGAGGTGACGATTTAGGAATTGCAGCACAAGTTTTACTAGCAGATGTTAAAACCGCTAGCGGAGTTGCCCGAGAAGTTACGCCATCTCTGAGCGCTCTTATGAAGAAATTTTGGCCAGGCATGTTGTCACTTAATCTCAAACCACAGTTAGGTCTGAATTGGGATCTTGGTGACAATGGCGAACTCGACTTAGTCAGTTTGCGATGGCCTAGAAGCAAATTTATTCGGGATGTTTTAAAAAATACTGGGCCACTCGCTGTTGCAAGTGCTTCACTTGCAGGTATGCCGCCACTTAGAAAGATTTCAGAGATGTCGGTTTTAGAATCTGGTGTGGCAATGCGTTGCGACGGTGGGCTATTGAAAAAAGGCTCACCCACAACAATTCTTGAGGCACAAGAGTCGGGAATTCGAATCATGCGCGAAGGGGCAATCTCTTTAGCTGAGATACGAGCAATCGCGCCAGAGGTATCCGCGCAACTTTGATTCTCAGGCTATAAGGTTTGACCATGTCATCAAATACTTTCTACGGACCTGATTTCGATCTTCTCAGCAAACAAGATCCCGATGTTGCAGCAGTTCTTCTCTCTGAACTGAGACGCCAGCAACAGAATTTACAATTGATCGCGTCAGAGAATTTCACATCGACTGCGGTACTTGCCGCCCTTGGTTCAACGTTGTCAAACAAATATGCCGAGGGATATCCAGGAAAGCGTTATTACGGTGGATGTGAAGAGGTTGATAAAGTTGAATACCTAGCAATAGATCGCGCAAAAGAATTATTTGGTGCAGAGCATGCAAATGTTCAACCTCATTCTGGGGCAAGTGCGAATGTTGCGGTATATCAAGCATTTACTAAACCTGGCGATACCGTGTTAGCGATGTCGCTTCCTCACGGCGGACACTTGACTCACGGTTCGAAAGTAAATTTTTCAGGTAAATGGTTCAACGTTGAGTCCTACGGAGTTCGCCAAGATACCGAACTCATCGATTATGACGAATTGCGTGACTTGGCAATCAAACACCAACCGAAGATGATTTGTTCCGGAGCAACTGCTTATCCAAGTCTTATTGATTTTGAGAAAGTACGTGCAATTTGCGACGAAGTCGGTGCGATTATGTGGGTTGATGCAGCGCACTTCATTGGCTTAGTTGCTGGAAAAGCAATCCCTTCACCGGTGCCATACGCCGATGTTGTTTCATTTACTACTCATAAAGTTTTGCGCGGTCCCCGCGGAGGAATGATTCTTGCAAAAGCGCAACATGCTGCTGCAATTGATAAAGCAGTTTTTCCGGGTATGCAAGGTGGCCCAATCATGTCTGCTGTCGCAGGCAAAGCAGTAGCTCTCAAAGAATGTGCTCAACCTGCGTATCAAAAGTATGCAAAAGATGTAATTATCAACGCACAAGCTCTCGCTGCCGCATTAGAAAAAGAAGGCATGCGCGCTGTTTCAGGTGGAACACAAACCCACCTTGCACTCATTGATATTCGCTCAACTGGAGTAAATGGCAAAGTTGCCGATGAGCGATGTGGAGCCGCTGGAATTGTTCTCAATAAGAATTCAATCCCATTTGATCCAGAGGCACCATCGGTCACAAGTGGTATTCGTGTTGGAAGTCCTGCAACAACAACGCAAGGCATGGGCGTTGAAGAGATGAAACAGATTTCTTCATTTATCGCTCGCGCAATACGCACGGCTGATAACGATAAAGCCGCTCAAGAAATCAAAGCGGATGTTCATGCACTTACTGCACGTTTTCCAATCTATACGGCCTAATAAATAATGCGCGAATATTTAGTAACGCTGCTTTTATCGGCAGCACTTTGCTACTTAATCACGCCTTTTGTGCGCACCATTGCAATTCGATTCGGAGCAATGGCCGATGTAAGAAGTAGAGACATTCATATCTTGCCGACTCCACGATGGGGTGGCTTGGCGATGTTGATTGCAATGGCATTGACATTTCTCATCGTTAACAATTTGCCCCTTGTCGGTAAGTCGTTTGGGCATGAAACGCAAGGTATTTTCTTAGCTTCAACTTTTGTTGTTTTACTCGGTATGGCAGATGATCGATTTCAGTTGGATGCACTTACCAAATTAGCTGGTCAGGCTTTAGCGGCAGGCATTCTCCTAATTTATGGAATACAAATTTTGTGGGTGCCCATCAATGGCGTCATTACATTGCCAGCAAGTATTGGGCAATTAGTAACAGTGCTTATAGTCCTTGTGACTATCAATGCAGTTAATTTTATTGATGGAATGGACGGTTTAGCTGCGGGAATTGTTGCTATTGCAGGTATTGCATTTTTCGCTTTCGCCTATTTGTTAGCAGTTGATTACGGATTTAGTCGTGCTGGTGCGCCATCGCTTACAACGGCAATACTTATCGGCGTATGTGTGGGCTTCTTGCCGCATAATGCGCATCCTGCAAAGATTTTTATGGGCGATTCTGGTTCCATGTTGCTCGGACTATTACTCGCGGCAGCATCAATTACATTGACGGGCCAGATTGATCCCAACGCAATCTCTGCAGAAAAAGTTGGCCCAACTCTGCTGCCTCTTTTACTTCCCTTTGCAGTTCTCGCTATCCCTCTTGCAGACTTAGTTTTAGCAGTGCTGCGTCGAATAAAAGCAGGAAAATCTCCATTCGCACCCGATAAAGAACACTTACACCACCGACTTATGAAGGCGGGAAATTCTCAACTCAAGACTGCAATCATTCTTTATTTATGGACAGCTACAATTGCATTCCCAGTTACCATTTCTGCATTTGCGCCACTCTGGGTAGCAGCGATCACTGCAGCGATTCTGGTTGGAATTACCATATTGGTATCTCGAAGAAGTAAGGTGATGACGTGAAATATTCTATGGAATCTCAACTTTGGAAAGGTGCTTTATTACCTTCCAGCATCACGGGAATCGTTGGCATAATAGCTATGGGAATTCTTCATGGAAGGCCTGGAGTTGTGGGTGGAATTCTCGCTGAGTTTATAGTTCTTATTTTTTTTGCAGTTCATTTAATTATTTCTGTTATTTCAAACAAATTAGATCCGATAATGACTATGGCTTTAGCAATGCTTTCATATTTTGCCAAGCTAATTGTTCTCGGAGTTTTTCTATTAATTGTGCTCAAAACAGTTCCTGCTCAAGATTTAAACAGACCCAGTTTTGGAATAGTTGCCTTTGCGATAACCTTCGCATGGTTAGCAGGTGAGGTACGAGCATTTCTAAAATTGAAATTGCATTTACCGTTACCCGGTGATTCCAGTCACAAGTAGATTCTGAGTGAGGTAAAAATGGCTAAAGATGATGATGGTGCTTTCTGGTCAATCGTTGCCTATTTAATTTCTGGTCTAGTTTTTTGGGGCGGCGCGGGCGCTGCCGGAGATCATTTTTTCGGAACTCATTTTCTATTGGCTACTGGGCTTTTCCTTGGCATGGGCTCTAGCCTTTGGCTCATCTGGCTGCGCTTTATACGCGAGTAAATCAGCAATTCTTAGTTCTGTGTCACCTTCTGACTCGATTTTGCAACTATAGGCCGCAGGCTCTAAGTTAGCCCAGTACTACTTCCTCCACAGGTACCTCTCGATTTTTGAAGGAGTTTGACCTTGCATACGCTGCATTTCGAATCTGGGAGTGGTTTCGTGCCTCCGAGCAGCGCAGATTTTATTTTTCAACCAATATTCGGAAATAGTATTTTTCTTACAAAGCCAGTTCTTCTAGTCTTTTTATCAGTAATAGTTGCTGGAACTTTTTTTACACTTTCAGCCCGTAAAGCAGCCATTGTCCCTTCCAAACTCCAATTTGCCGGCGAATCCATTTACACATTTGTACGCAATGGATTAGGCAAAGATGTTATTGGTCCAGAGTTCATGCGCTTTGTACCATTTTTGTTCACACTCTTTGTCTTCATTCTGACTAACAATGTTTTTGGCGTTGTTCCTTTCTTGCAGTTCCCGAGCATGTCTCACATCGGTTTTCCAGTAGGTATTACGATTTTTTCTTACATTGTTTATCACTATGTAGCGATCAAAAAGCACGGGCTAAAGAAATATCTCACTGATATTTGCTTCATGCCAGGTATTCCAAAGCCTGTTTATCTAATTTTGACACCGGTTGAGCTACTTACATATTTAGTAACACGTCCTTTGACACTTGCGATGCGTCTTTTTGCAAACATGTTTGCCGGTCACTTACTTCTGTTGGTATTTACCCTTGGTGGCGAGTATCTGCTCACGAGTGGTCTCATCATGAAGGTTCTCAGTTTATTTTCATTTAGCTTTGCAGTTGGACTCAGTTTCTTCGAACTAGGTATCCAATGTTTGCAGGCATACATATTTACATTGCTAACTGCTTTGTATATCGCCGGCGCCCTCGCCGACGAGCACTAAAAAAATAGATTTGGTCAAACACCGGTTTGGCCATTACGTGAAAGGGAAGAGAATGACAGGTACTCTCGCAATCGTAGGCTTTGGCCTCTCAACAATTGGACCAGGTACAGCAACTGGTTTGATCTTCGCCGCCTACATCAACGGCGTCGCACGTCAGCCTGAGGCACGCAGCATTTTGCAGCCAATCGCATTCCTTGGCTTCGCACTTGCTGAAGCTTTGGCGCTCTTTGGTCTTGTTCTTGCATTCGTGTTGAAGTAAAAACTGACTAAGAAAATTAGAGACTAGAGGTCACACATGGTTAATCGAGTTATGTTTCTTGCAGCAGATGCTGGACCGAGTCCAATTCTGCCTAAACCAGCAGAAATTATTGTTGGTTTAGTTGCTTTTAGCATTCTCTTTGTTTTGTTGCGTACTAAAGCTGTTCCAAAGTTTGAGCAAGCGTATAAAGAACGCACTGATGCTATTCAAGGTGGTTTGGAGCGAGCAGAGATTGCGCAACGCGATGCTGCTGCAGCTCTTCAAATGTATAACACCCAATTAGCTGATGCTCGTGGTGAAGCGGCAAAGCTTCGTGAAGAAGCTCGCGCTGAAGGTTCTGTCATTCTTGAACAAATGAGAACGACAGCTCAAGAAGAAGCCACTCGAATCACAACAGCTGCTCGCGCATCAATTGAAGCTGAACGCCAACAGGCATTCAATTCCCTTCTCAATGAAGTTGGAACAATTGCGACTCAACTCGCATCCAAAATTGTTGGAGAAGCACTCGATGATCAAGTTCGTCAATCACGAGTTGTAGACCGTTTCCTTGAAGATATAGAGAAAGCTAAGTAACGATGGCACTTTCCATGAAGGGCGCAAGCCGACTTTCGCTAAGCACCGCGCGTACCAACCTTGACAAGATTGTCTCTGGGTTGGATTCGAGTGCTCTTGATGCGTTGTCAGCTGACCTTTTCTTCATGGTCAGAGTCTTAGATTCATCAATTGCATTGCGTAGAGCTGCAACAGATAACTCACGTGATGAAGTTGCGAAAGTTGCACTTGGAAATCAATTATTCAATTCTTCAACTGGAAAAGAAGCAAAGGCGCTCTATTCA
>CANFXM010000017.1 GCA_947451045.1 Actinomycetota bacterium
AGGATGAGGGATTTGAACCCTCGATAGGTTTCCCCATACACGCTTTCCAAGCGTGCGCACTCGGCCGCTATGCGAATCCTCCAGCGCTAGAACGGTGCGCGAACTAGCGTGGGCAACTCTATCGGTGCGCTAACTATGATTAGACCAGATCCCTCGTGCGGCATCACCGCACTGAACTCCCCCAGGGCAGGAATGCAGCAAGGGTAGGTGCGCTCTGATGGGTGCGCGGGGGATCCCTCAATATCGTTGAAGTTTGTTACTGATAATTGTTACGAAAGAGAAAGAGGAGAGCTGATGTCACTCGCGTTATATCGCAAGTATCGCCCCTCGATTTTTGCAGATGTTATTGGTCAAGAACATGTAACAACTCCACTTTCAAATGCACTGAGTTCCGGAAGTACACACCACGCATATTTATTTAGCGGCCCACGTGGTTGCGGAAAAACTTCGAGTGCACGAATCATGGCGCGCTCGCTCAATTGCGAAAAAGGTCCAACACCAAATCCATGCGGGCAATGTCAAAGTTGTAAAGATTTAGTTGCGAATGGTCCAGGTTCACTCGATGTTATTGAACTAGATGCTGCAACCCACGGTTTAGTAGATGATGCACGCGATCTTCGCGACAAAGCATTCTTTGCGCCAGTGCAAAGCAAGTACAAGATTTATATTATTGATGAGGCGCATCAACTTGGGCCAGGTGCTGCAAATGCATTACTCAAAGTAGTTGAAGAGCCACCTCCTCACGTTATTTTTATTTTCGCAACAACAGAGCCTGAAAAACTTATTTCTACAATTCGCTCACGTACTCACCATTACCCATTTCGTTTAGTTCCACCAGGAATTCTGACAACGCATCTTGAAAAGATTTGTGCTGCAGAGGGTGCGGTAGTTGCTAAAGGTGTACTGCCATTAGTGGTACGCGCAAGCGGTGGTTCAGTCCGTGATGCACTTTCGGTCCTTGGACAGCTACTTGCAGGCGCTGGCCCCGATGGCGTTAGCTATGAAATTGCACTACAACTCTTGGGGTTTACAGATGGCGCGTTGCTCGATGATGCAATTGATGCAATTGCCGCTCGCGACGGGGCAACTCTTTTCAAAACAGTAGATCGCGTCATTGAATCAGGTCATGACCCACGTCGCTTCACTAGTGATTTATTGGAACGTCTGCGCGATTTAATGATTGTTGATGCACTCGCAGAAACTAATGCCAATTCAATTTTGCGTGATTTACCCGATGATCAATTAGAGCGAATGCGCAATCAATCTCAACATATTGGCAGTGCAAATCTTTCACGTGCAGCCGATATTGCAGCAGAGGGCTTAACTCAAATGCGCGGTGCGACAGCTCCGCGACTTATCTTGGAACTCATTTGCGGTCGCATATTGCTTCCCGGCGGCGATAACAGTGAAAGTGGATTACTTTCTCGAATCGAACGTTTGGAGCGCGCAGAAAATCTTGCACCAATGAGTAATTCAAATTCCTCAGTGAAAGCTCCTAAGAATGAAATTGGTGACTTTAAAGAATCTTTGCCCAAGTCACCAATTCAGACTGAGGAGCTTTCTTCTAGCGCCAAGTCGCCAAGTAAAGCGGAGGAGATTGCACCTAAAAAAGTAGTGGCAGAAGAAGCAAAGAAGGCTCCCGTAAAAGCGAGTGCTGGAATGGATATCGCAGGACTGCGACGCGTATGGCCAGATGTCATTGAAGATGTGAAAAAGCGCCGTCGCCTTACATGGTCACTACTGAGTGCAAGTGCGCAAGTAATAGCCCTCGATGATTCAGCAATCACTATTGGAATTGTAAATGCTGGTGCGCGTGACTCTTTTATTCGTTCTGAATCCGATGTAATTTTACGGCAAGCATTTGTAGATGTCGTTGGAATCGATCGAAAAATCGAAGTTATCGTTGATGCATCAATCAATCCCAACACACCACAAGCCCGCGAAACTCGCGTTGATGAATCACCACATGATGCCGATCAGCTCAGTGGTCATGCATTACTCGCTAAAGAACTTGGCGCACAAATAATTTCAGAAGGTAAGTAGGAATGAGCGGAATGTATGAAGGTGCTATCCAGGACCTAATTGATTCACTGGGTCGCTTGCCAGGTATTGGACCAAAGAGTGCGCAAAGAATTGCATTTCATATTTTGCAAAGCGATGGAGATACAGCAGCTGCACTTGTTGATGCAATTCGGACAGTCAAAGAGCGCGTAAAATTCTGTACCCAATGCGGCAATGTTTCTGAAGAAACAGAATGTCGAATCTGTCGCGACCCACGTCGTGATACAACACAAATTTGTGTGGTCGAAGAAAGCAAAGATGTTATTGCCATTGAACGCACACGCGAGTTTCGCGGGAAGTATCACGTACTAGGTGGAGCAATTAGTCCGATTGATGGAATTGGCCCAGAACAACTACGTATTCGTGAATTGATGATGCGCCTTGCTGATTCAACTATCACCGAAGTTATTTTGGCGACTGATCCCAATCGCGAAGGTGAAGCCACAGCAACATATTTGGCGAGATTGATAAAGCCTCTGGAGATAAAAGTTTCTCGATTAGCCAGCGGCCTTCCAGTAGGCGGAGATCTTGAATATGCCGATGAAGTCACTCTGGGTAGAGCATTTGAAGGACGCCGTAACGTAGAAGGTTAGTTGTCTCATTATTCGATATGCTCCTCGTCTCGCATTGTGAGAATTCTAGAAAAAGGGTTCGCGCCATATTCCCCCATGCCTCACTATTAGCTCATGGGACTCATTGTTCAGAAATACGGCGGATCCTCCGTTGCTAATGCCGAAGGAATGAAGCGCGTCGCCAATCGCATCGTTGCGGCAAAGCGCGATGGCCATCACGTCGTAGTCGTCGTTAGCGCAATGGGCGATACAACAGATGAATTGATTGATTTAGCAAAACAAGTAACACCAATTCCTGCGGGGCGCGAACTCGATATGTTGCTTACCGCCGGTGAGCGAATCTCGATGGCACTTCTTGCAATGGCTATCAAAAATCTTGGTTTTGAAGCGCGTTCATTTACGGGAAGCCAAGCTGGCGTTATTACAGATTCATCGCACGGTCGCGCTCGCATTATCGATGTAACACCAGGACGAATTCAAAGCGCACTTGATGAAGGTGCAATTGCAATCGTCGCAGGTTTTCAAGGAATATCTCAAGATACAAAAGATGTCACAACACTTGGCCGCGGAGGTAGCGATACAACTGCAGTTGCACTTGCTGCCGCCCTCGAAGCAGATGTCTGTGAAATTTACACAGATGTTGATGGAGTATTTAGCGCGGATCCGCGTGTTGTACCTGCGGCCCGTAAATTAAAGACAGTCACATATGACGAAATGTTAGAGCTGGCTGCAAGTGGCGCAAAAGTTCTTCACTTGCGTTGCGTCGAATATGCACGCCGTTACGAGCTACCAATTCACGTACGTTCATCATTTTCAACTAACGAAGGAACATGGGTTGTCAAAGACCACCCACAAGGAGGAAGCATGGAACAAGCAATCATCGCTGGAATCGCACATGATAAGAGCGAAGCAAAAATCACTATCGTCGGTGTTCCTGACCGCACAGGTGTTGCAGCGCGTATCTTCCAAGCAATTGCAGATTCTGATATCAACATCGACATGATTGTCCAGAATGTTTCTGCTGCTGCTACTGGGCTTACAGATATTTCATTTACGTTGCCAAAAGCTGAAGGCGCAAATGCAACTACAATTTTGCAACGTATCCAAGGTGAAGTTGGATTCGCATCAATTCTCTACGATGATCAAATTGGAAAACTTTCATTAGTGGGAGCGGGTATGCGTTCGCACCCTGGAATTACAGCGACATTCTTTGCTTCTATGGCCGATGCCGGGGTAAATATCGAAATGATTTCAACATCAGAAATTCGCATCTCTATCGTCTGCCGTGAATCTGATTTAGAGCGCGGCGTAAAGGCGGCCCACACTGCTTTTGGTCTCGATGCAGACCAAGTTGAAGCAGTTGTTTATGGTGGTACTGGCCGATGAAAAAACCTTCACTTGCAGTAGTTGGTGCTACAGGCGCTGTCGGAACAGTGATGCTTGGAATACTCTCCGAACGCACTGATGTCTGGGGAGAAATTCGCCTTATTGCATCTGCTCGAAGTGCCGGAAAAAAATTGATGTGTCGCGGTGAAGAGCTCACAGTTGTTGCACTTTCACCTGAAGCATTCGACGGTATTGATGTTGCAATGTTTGATGTGCCTGACGAAGTTTCTGCAGAGTGGGCACCGATTGCTGCATCTCGTGGAGCTGTAGTCGTTGATAATTCCGGTGCGTTCCGAATGGATACCGATGTTCCATTAGTGGTACCGGAAGTAAATCCACAGGATGCAAAAAACCGTCCGCGTGGAATTATTTCAAATCCAAATTGCACAACACTTTCGATGATTGTTGCATTAGGTGCACTTCATCGCGAATACGATCTGAAGGAGTTAGTTGTTTCTTCATATCAAGCAGCATCAGGTGCGGGTCAGGCGGGTATTGATATTTTGCGCGAACAAATTTCTGCAGTTGCAGGAACCGCCGCTGGAGATAAAGCCGGCGATGTCCGTGAACATATAAAAGATTTTGGACCGTTCCCAGCCCCACTTGCACTCAACGTTATTCCTTGGGCGGGTTCGTTGAAAGCCGATGGTTATTCTTCAGAAGAACTCAAAGTTCGCAATGAATCACGAAAAATTCTTGGGCTTCCAAATCTAAAAGTTGCAGCAACATGTGTTCGCGTACCAGTACTTACAACCCACTCGCTAACAGTTCATGCTGTTTTTGCGAAAGAACCATCACGCAAAGCCGCTCAAGATATCTTGCAAAACGCAGCCGGTGTGAAGTTGGTTGATGACCCAGAAAATTACAAATTCCCAACACCAGCAGATGTTGTTGGAACAGACCCAACATGGGTTGGTCGTGTCCGAAAGAGCATTGATAATCCAATGGCACTTGATCTATTTGTATGCGGCGATAATTTACGTAAAGGCGCTGCACTCAATACTGCGCAGATTGCAGAACTTTTAGCAGCAGAGTTCACGAAGTAGGCACTGTTAGAGTGACGCCATGACAATTGTTGTCGCTGGCGCTACGGGCCTGGCAGGCTCATCGATAGTCCGCGCATTCGAAAAAGCCGGTAAAGAAGTCATTGGAATCAATCGCAGCGTTGTTGATCTCCTTGATCTTTCGGCTACAAAGAAGTTTCTGGGCGGGATAAAACCAACACTGGTTATTGATGCTGCTGCCCGCGTAGGTGGAATTGGTGCTAACAATTCATATCCCGTTGAATTTCTCACCGACAATATTCGAATCCAAAGTAACCTCATGGAAGCTGCACACGAGGCGAAAGTTGAGCGATTTATATTTCTAGGTTCTAGTTGCATTTACCCCCGGGATTGCGCACAACCGATTAAAGAAGAATATTTGATGACTGGACCGCTTGAAGTAACAAATTCTGCTTATGCGATTGCAAAGATTGCAGGGATTGAACTTATAAATTCTTACCGCAAAGAATATGGCCATCGCTGGATCTCTTTGATGCCTACCAATCTTTATGGACCAAACGATAATTTTGAATTACAAGGCTCGCACGTATTACCCGCATTTATTCGCCGCTTCGTTGAAGCAACAGCAAATAATGCCCCTACTGAAACTTTATGGGGGACTGGATCACCAAAACGCGAATTCCTTCATGTTGATGATTTAGCAAGTGCAGTACTTATCGCTTCAGAAAAATACGACTCACCAATGCACCTCAATATTGGTTCAGGAGAAGACCTTTCAATTAAAGAATTGGCAGAACTCGTTGCTGATATTGCAGGCTATAAAGGCGAAATACAGTGGGATTCATCAAAACCTGATGGAACGCCACGTAAGGTTCTTGATGTTACAAAGGCTAAATCGCTAGGTTGGGCTCCTGCGATATCATTTCGAGATGGAATCGCATCAGCTATGAATTGGTACAAAGATGCAACGGCAAAAGGAGTCAGTAGAAGATGAAAAATAAGGTCGCACTGATTACTGGTGTCACAGGGCAAGATGGTTCATACCTTGCAGAACTCTTGCTGAGCAAAGGTTATGAAGTACATGGACTTATTCGCCGAAGCAGTACTTTCAACACTTCACGCATTGACCATATTTATCAAGATCCGCATGACCCAAACCCAAAACTTTTCTTGCACTATGGCGATCTCATCGATGGAGTTGGACTTACAAACTTAATTCGTGAAATCCAACCACATGAGGTTTACAACCTGGGTGCCCAATCCCACGTACAGGTGTCTTTCACAATGCCTCAGTACACGGGACAAGTTGATGCAGTAGGTGCAGTGGGTTTACTTGAAGCTCTACGTAGTGCAGATATCAATGCGCGTTTTTATCAAGCAAGTACATCAGAACTTTATGGATCAACTCCACCACCACAAAATGAAGAAAGTGTTTTTCATCCTCGCAGCCCATATGCTGCTGCAAAATTGATGGCTTATTGGTGCACAGTTAATTACCGCGAGGGTTACGGAATGCACGCGACGAATGGAATTCTTTTCAATCATGAATCACCACGTCGTGGAGAAACTTTCGTTACTCGTAAAATTACGCGCGCAGTTGCAGAGATAGCTAAGGGATCAAAGAAGAAGTTATTCCTTGGAAATATGGATGCAGTTCGTGACTGGGGATATGCAAAAGAATATGTCGAGTCAATGTGGTTGATGTTGCAAAAAGATAAGCCTTCAGATTATGTGGTTGCCACTGGTGTTGGTGCAACAGTCAAAGATTTTGCAGAAGCAGCGTTTTCACATGCTGGATTGAATTGGCAAGACCATATTGAAGTCGATCAAAAATATATTCGCCCAACTGAAGTAGATGCACTCATTGGTGACCCATCAAAGGCCACAAGGGAATTGAATTGGAAAGCGACCACACACTGGAAAGAACTTGCGGCCATCATGGTAGATGCTGATATCGCAGCAAAATAAGTAACTCATTCGTGAGAGGATTACAACATGGGAATTAAAGAGCAATTACAGAGCGACCTCACTGAAGCCATTCGTAGCCGAAATGAAATAGTTTCAGGCACTATTCGCATGGCTTTAACTTCGATTCGCAATGAAGAAGTTTCAGGAAAAGAAGAGCGCACCCTTACTGATGCAGAAATAATCACTGTTCTCACTCGTGAAGCTAAGAAGCGCCGTGAAGCAGCAGAGGCATTTGCTGATGCGGGTCGTGCAGACAAAGCAGAACTCGAAAAAGCCGAAGGTGAAGTAATTGCTAAATATTTACCGGCTCAAATGAGTGAAGATGACGTCAAGAAGTTAGTTGCCGCAGCAATCGCACAATCAGGTGCTTCAGGACCTGGCGATATGGGCAAAGTAATGGGAATTTTAAAGCCACAAGTTGCAGGTAAGGCAGATGGTGGTTTGGTGTCAGGGTTAGTAAAAGCAGCGCTAAATGGAGGAAACTGATATGAAATTTGAATATGCAACCGTCCCATTGTTATCACATGCAACTAAGCAGATTCTGGATACTTGGGGATCTGATGGTTGGGAATTAGTACAAGTTATTCCTGCACCTGGTACTGGAGAGCAGTTAGTTGCCTACATGAAAAGAGAGATTAAATGAGTACAGATGTCCGCGCAAAACTTGCTGAATTAGGTCTCTCACTTCCAGTTGCTTCTCTTCCACTCGCGGCATATGTACCAGCGGTACGAACTGGAAATTTAGTATTTACTGCAGGCCAATTACCAATGGTTGATGGAGCCATTGCAGAGACAGGAAAAACTGGTGGAGATGTAAGTATCGAACGCGCAAAAGAATTAGCTCAGATTTGCGCTCTCAATGCCCTTGCTGCTGTCGCGCTTGTTGCAGATATTAATAAGATCGTAAAAGTTGTACGAGTTGTTGGTTACGTCAACGGTATTTCTGAATTCGTAAATCATCCAGCAGTAGTCAATGGTGCAAGTGAGTTATTCGTACATATTTGGGGCGATGCTGGAAAGCATGCACGTTCGGCTATTGGAGTTGCAGAACTTCCACTCAATTCTCCAGTTGAGATTGAGCTGACTGTCGAAATTTCAGACTAGTTATTTGCCGCGCTTAGTAAGGCGTTCAATATCCAAAATAACGACTGCGCGTCCATCAAGGCGTAACCATCCGCGACCCACAAAATCAGCGAGTGCTTTATTAACTGTTTCGCGTGAAGCGCCAACAAGTTGAGCTAATTCTTCCTGTGTCAGATCATGATGGACAAAAAGACCTTCATCAGTCTGCTTACCAAATCGTTCACCAAGATCGATAAGCGCCTTGGCGACACGTCCCGGAACATCTGAAAAAACTAAATCTCCCACGGCTTCATTAGTGCGACGCAAGCGCTGGGCAAGACGTTCCAATAATTGCAATGAAACTGCTGGGTTCTCTTTGAGCCATGGGATAACTTCGTCATGACCAAGGCTGAGCAATTTTGCATCCGTGACTGCAGTTGCTGTTGAAGTACGGGGTCCTGGATCAAAAATGGAAAGTTCTCCAAACATCTCACCTGGTCCAAGTATCGAAAGTAAATTTTCGCGTCCGTCGCCACTTGAAGTACCAAGCTTAAGTTTGCCTTCGACAATGACATAGAGATGATCACCCGCATCGCCTTCAGCGAATAAAACCCCACCCTTAGAAATTTTTACTGAGTCCATTGAAGCGCGCAAGGAGACTGCCTCTGCTTCATCTAGCGCGGTAAACAGTGGTGCGCGTCGAACAACATCTTCATCTGGGGTCACGAGGGGTACTTTACTCATATGTCGGTCGATAGCGAAATTCTTAGCCAGGCGAAGGCCACCTATCGAATTCTCACCAGAACGTATCCTGAGATTCGCTGTGAATTAGATTTTAAAAACCCGCTGCAATTAATTGTTGCAACCGTTTTGAGCGCACAGTGCACCGACAAGCGCGTCAACAAGGTTACGCCAGCACTCTTTAAAAAATATAAGAGCGCAAAAGCATTTGCAGGTGCAGATATTGCTGAGCTTGAAGAACTCATTTTCACAACAGGTTTTTACCGAGCTAAAGCGCGACATATCAAAGGTCTGGCTACAAAATTAGTAACTGAATTTGATGGTGAAGTCCCAGCAACATTGGAAGAATTAGTAACACTTCCTGGTGTCGGACGTAAAACTGCAAACGTTGTATTAGGACATGCATTTGATATTCCAGGAATCACAGTCGATACACATTTTGGTCGTTTGTCGAGACGATTTGGGTGGACTAAAGAGATGGATCCAGTAAAAGTTGAAAAGATTGTTGGTGAATTAATTCCACAAAAGGAATGGACAAATTTGTCACAACGAATGATTTGGCATGGACGTCGAATATGTCATTCTCGCAAACCAGCATGTGGCGCTTGCCCACTCGCTAAGATTTGTCCATCAGTTGGAATCGGTGAAATGGATAAGAAGAAAGCGCAACTTCTCGTCAAAACGGATAAGGACTTTCGATGAAACGAATTGCCTCCTTGGTTGTATTCACACTTATTCTCACTGGGTGCGCAAGCAAAGTGATACCAGTTGCCGGGAAAGTAGTCTCTTGTTCGACGATTGAAGTGATTTCTTCACCTGTCAATAAAATTCAATTGGGCTGTCTTGATGGTGGCGTCGGTGTGAATGTTCTGGCAATTCGGGGTCCAGCAATTGTGAACGTGTGGGGATCATGGTGTTATGAATGCCAAACTGAGATGCCAATCTTGCGCTCTTTCTATTCAAAATCAAAAGAGAAATTAGTTCTCATAGGAGTAGATGTTGAGGAGAAAAATATCCTCGATGGCCGTAAATACGTAGAGACTCACGGTATGACATGGCCCAATCTTTACGATAAAAATGGGACTACAAGAAGTAATTTTGGAATGGGCGTTCCAGTCACATGGTTTATTTCACCAAATGGCAGTGTTGCTTATAAGAAAATTGGTGGCTTTAAGAATGAACTCGAACTCATACAATTAGCCTCACAATATTTATCTGTGAGTCTTTAGTCCTCTTCCTTTGAAGTGCTCAGGCCTTCTTTAATTAACTTCATAACATTTGGATCAGCCAAAGTCGTTGCATCTCCAACTGTGCGATTTTCAGCAACATCTTTGAGCAACCGACGCATAATTTTTCCACTCCGAGTCTTTGGGAGTTCAGCCACTATAAGAATCTGACGTGGACGCGCTATTGCACCAATCTCTTTAGTAACGTGATTTCGAAGTTGAGTGAGTAGCTCTTCACCATTGGCATGTTCTATTCCTCCACGCAAAATTACAAATGCAACTATTCCTTGACCAGTCATTGCATCAGCTGCACCAACAACAGCCGCTTCTGCCACAGATTCATGTGAAACTAGTGCAGACTCAACTTCAGTCGTTGAAATACGGTGACCAGAAACATTCATTACGTCATCGACGCGGCCAAGTAACCAAATTGCACCGTCAGCATCTAATTTCGCGCCATCACCAGCGAAGTAAATGTTTTTAAAGCGAGACCAGTAAGTTTCTTTGTAGCGCTCATTTTCGCCCCAAATTCCTCGAAGCATTCCTGGCCATGGTTGATCCAAAATTAAAAATCCACCGTGACCATTTCCAACTTCATTTCCAGAGTCATCAACAACTTTGACGCTAATTCCTGGAAGCGCCTTCATCGCTGAACCTGGTTTAGTTGCAGTTACACCAGGCAAAGGAGAAATCATGATTGCACCTGTTTCTGTCTGCCACCATGTATCCACAATTGGACAGCGATTGCCACCTATGACTTCTCGGTACCACATCCATGCTTCTGGATTAATTGGTTCTCCAACCGAACCAAGTAAACGCAACGACGAAAGATCATGTGCACGTGGATATTCATCACCCCACTTCATCCAAGTGCGTATAAGTGTTGGGGCTGTATACAAAATAGTGACACCATATTTCGCAATAATTTCAAAGATGCGACCCTTATGCGGGGTATCGGGAGTTCCTTCATACATCACTTGTGTTGCACCATTGATGAGTGGCCCATAAACAATGTATGAGTGCCCCGTTACCCAACCAACATCCGCAGTGCACCAGTACACATCCGTTTGCGCTTTAATATCGAAAACCATTTTATGTGTGTATGCCACTTGAGTGAGGTAACCGCCAGTTGTGTGAAAAATTCCTTTTGGTTTTGCAGTAGTGCCTGAAGTGTAAAGAATGAAGAGTGCGTGCTCAGAATCGAAGAATTCAGGCGCATGTTCATCACTTTGGCGCGACATAATCTCGTGCCACCAAATATCGCGCGATGCATCCCATGCCGTTTCTTGCTTTGTGCGTTGTACAACTAAAACTTTTGTAACATTTGTTCTTCCTTTGAGTGCTTCGTCGACTGCAGGTTTGAGTGCAAACGCATTTCCTTTACGAAAACCACCATCAGCCGTGATAACTAATTTTGCATCTGCATCTTGGATACGAGATAAAAGTGCATCCGCAGAAAATCCACCGAAGACAACTGAGTGTGGTGCTCCAATACGCGCACACGCCAACATTGCAATTGCAGCCTCAGGAATCATTGGCATATAAATCGCAACGCGATCGCCAGCTTTGATTCCTAATTCGACAAGTGCATTAGCCGCTTTTTTTACATCTGTTAAAAGCTCTGCGTAAGTAATTGTTCGAGAGTCACCTGGCTCGCCTTCAAAATAAAAAGCGACTCGGTTGCCCAGGCCAGCTGCAACATGGCGGTCCAGTGCATTCACGGTTGCATTTATTTTTCCACCAACAAACCATTGGGCAAATGGTGGTTGCCAATCCAA
Source organism: Actinomycetota bacterium (assembly GCA_947451045.1). Classification (GTDB taxonomy): domain Bacteria; phylum Actinomycetota; class Actinomycetes; order Nanopelagicales; family Nanopelagicaceae; genus Planktophila. Next base: position 11,799 of record CANFXM010000017.1, read on the forward strand.
AACTTGATCCCATTTTTTATGCCACGTGAGCTCTTCAGCTTGCGATGCCCAAAATGCTAAGCGATCAGATTCGGCTTCGGCATACAAAGAGGCTTTACCGTTTGCAGAACCACTAAATTGCGCGCTCGGTGGAAAGAGACGATTTTCGCTGAGTAAGTTTTCGAGGGAATCATTTTCTTGGCTCATAACACTTGAGATTACTCGGTTAGACCTATTTATCAACAGTCCTTTTTGGTGAGTGTTTTCTTGTCAGGATTATTCAAGAAGATACGAACTCACATAACTCCAACGAAAGAAGGCACAGATGGGCTTTTCTGCATTCCTCGCGGCGCTAATCAAATTCATCATGAATCCCATGATGATTATGGCTTTTGCCAATCTATTATCGAAAGCTCTCAAGACCCTCGGCTAGGGGATAAGGCTGAAAACGCCCGCATAAGTAGGCGTAATTTCAGAGTTGGAGCCACTTAGTGAGAGGATACGTCGTAAGCCTCTCATCGGCCCAATGGTGCGCTCGGTATGAGATTTACACCTTAAACCGAAAATTTGGAGCCTCTCAATGCCAATTGCAACCCCTGAAATTTACGCCGAAATGCTCGATCGCGCTAAAAAAGGCGCTTTTGCATATCCCGCAATCAATGTTTCATCATCACAGACAATCACTGCAGCTATTCGTGGTTTTGCCGAAGCGCAGTCAGACGGAATTATTCAATTTTCATGGGGCGGCGCTGAATATGCATCTGGTTCAACAATTAAGAAAATGGTTGATGGCGCAGTAGCGCTCGCCGAATACGCACATATTGTTGCAAAGAATTACAACGTACACATTGGTATTCATACTGATCACTGTCCAGCTGAAAAACTTGATGGTTTCATGAAGCCACTATTAGCTCTTGGTGCAGAACGCATCAAGTCAGGTAAAGCACCACTTTTCAATTCACATATGTGGGATGGCTCAGCAGTTGATATGAAAGAAAATATGAAAGTTGCTGCAGAGATGCAGAAGATGTCAATTGCTGCAAAAACAATTCTAGAAATTGAAATTGGTGTTGTTGGTGGCGAAGAAGATGGCGTGGAAGCGAAGCACGATGCAAAGCTGTACTCAACGCCTGAAGACGCTCTTCTTACTATAGAAACATTAGGTTCGGATCCAAGTACTCGTTACATGGTTGCTGCAACATTTGGAAATGTTCACGGCGTTTACAAGCCAGGTAACGTTGTATTGCAACCAAAGATTCTTCGTACCTTGCAAGATGCAGTGTCAAAGAAGCTTGGTCTTGCTGAAGGAAGTAAGCCAATGGACCTTGTTTTTCACGGTGGTTCAGGCTCACTTCTCACCGAAATTCGCGAATCTCTTGACTACGGTGTAGTAAAAATGAATATTGATACAGACACTCAATATGCATTCACTCGCCCAGTAGTGGATCACATGCTAAAAAATTACGACGGCGTCCTCAAGATTGATGGCGAAGTCGGAAATAAAAAGTTATACGATCCACGTGCCTGGGGCAAAGCTGCTGAAGCTGGCATGGCTGCACGCATTGGTGTTGCTTGCGAAGATCTTCGTTCAACCGGCACATCACTACTCAAGTAATTTCACTGTAAGAGAAAGGCTTTACTAATGCCTGCGATAGTTCTTCTTGGAGCTCAATGGGGCGACGAAGGCAAGGGTAAAGCTACAGATATTCTCGGAGATCGCGTTGATTATGTTGTTCGCTATCAAGGCGGAAATAACGCAGGTCATACAGTCGTAATTGGTGATCAGAAATATGCGCTGCACTTATTGCCATCTGGAATTTTGAGCCCGAATGTAATTCCAGTTATTGGTAATGGCGTTGTCATTGATCCAGGTGTATTGCTAGAAGAAATCAAAGGATTAACAGAGCGTGGTATTGATTGCAGCAAGTTAGTAATTAGTACTAATGCGCATCTCATTACTCCGTATCACCGCACCATAGATAAAGTTTCAGAACGCTTCTTAGGTAAATCTAAGATCGGAACAACTGGTCGTGGAATCGGACCTGCTTATGCAGACAAGATTAATCGCATCGGAATTCGTGTCCAAGATTTATTTGACCCATCTATTTTGCGTCAAAAACTAGAAGCGGCTCTTCGCGATAAAAATCAAGTACTTATCAAGGTCTTCAACCGCAAAGATATTGATGTTGATGATGTTCTTACTGAGTACTTGGCATACGCTGAAATTTTGCGTCCTTATGTTGCAGATACAGTTTTGTTATTGGATCAAGCGCTCAAAGCAGGAAAGCAAGTATTGCTAGAAGGTTCACAAGGAACGCTGCTCGATGTAGACCATGGAACGTATCCATTCGTGACGTCGAGTAATCCGACTGCTGGTGGAGCATGTACTGGAAGTGGAATCGGGCCAACAAAAATTGGCCGTGTTATTGGAATCGTAAAGGCGTACACAACGCGTGTCGGTAGTGGGCCTTTCCCAACTGAACTATTTGATGAGGATGGCGAAAAACTTCGCACCATCGGTGGAGAAATTGGCGTAACGACTGGGCGTGCACGTCGCTGCGGTTGGTATGACGCACCTATCGCACGGTATGCAGTTCGAGTAAATGGACTTACAGATTTCTTCCTAACAAAGCTCGATGTTCTCACTGGTTGGGAAAAAATTCCAGTCTGTGTTGCTTACGAAATTGATGGAAGGCGTGTTGAAGAACTGCCATCGTCTCAAACTGATTTTCATCATGCAAAACCAATTTATGAATATTTAGATGGCTGGAAAGAAGATATTTCTGGAGCACGCAAACTCAGTGAACTTCCCAAGAATGCTCAGGCATATATTGCATTTCTGGAAAAAATCTCAGGTGCACCGATGAGTGCAATTGGTGTTGGGCCTGGTCGAGATCAAACAATAGTTGTAAAGGATTTCATCTAAATATGAAAATCCTCCTAGTTGGAAGCGGCGGGCGAGAGCACGCACTTGCACTAGGACTACAGGCAGACTCAGAGTGCAGCGAACTTCATGTTGCACCAGGCAATCCTGGAATCGCAGAATTTGCAATCACACATCCACTTGCCATTACAGATAATTCAGCAATTGTTGCGCTAGCTCAAAAAATTGGCGCAGAACTCGTTGTTATTGGTCCTGAAGTTCCTTTAGTAAATGGCGTCGCAGATGAATTACGTCGAGTAGGAATCGCAACATTTGGACCATCAAAAGTTGCGGCACAGCTTGAAGGTTCTAAGACTTTTGCCAAAGAAGTTATGTCAGATGCTGGAGTTCCAACTGCAAAAAGCTTTACCTGTTCTACGCAACCTGAAATTGAAAAAGCACTTGATATATTTGGCGCGCCATATGTTGTAAAAGATGATGGACTTGCAGCGGGCAAAGGCGTAGTGGTTACACATAATCGTCAAGAAGCACTTGATCACGCCCTTGCATGTCAGAGAGTTGTTATTGAAGAATTTTTAGATGGCCCTGAAGTATCTCTCTTTGGAATAAGTGATGGACATACAATTCTGGCGATGCATCCCGCACAAGATTTTAAACGAGCCGGTGATAACGATGCTGGACCAAACACTGGCGGGATGGGTGCATATTCACCATTGCCGTGGGCACCGAGTGACATTATTGAAGATACATACAAGCAAGTTCTTGCTCCGATGATTACAGAGATGGCTGCTCGAGGAACTCCTTTTGTGGGACTCTTATATGCAGGCCTTGCACTCACTGATCACGGAACTCGTGTTATTGAATTCAATGCACGATTTGGAGATCCAGAGACACAAGTTTTGATTCCTCGCTTGTTAACGCCACTCGCCTCTCTTCTTTACAAAGCAGCAACTGGAAATCTGGGTGATACACAATTGGAATGGCGCGAGGAATCTGCAGTCACAGTTGTCCTGGCAGCCGATGGATACCCAGCGGCTCCTAAAAGTGGCGCTGCTATAAAATCAATTCCAACAATTGATCAAGTACAAATTTTTCATGCTGGAACAGCAATGAATAGCACAGGCCTTGTATCTGCAGGTGGGCGAGTGATGACAGTGACAGGAATTGGCTCAGATCTGACAGAAGCTCGCAATCGTGCATATCGAGCAATCTCACAGATTGAACTCGAAGGCTCCTTTTATCGCAGCGATATCGCGCTCAATGCGTCGGTGGCAGAGAAGGGCAACTAAATGTCAGATAATTCATCAGTGAGTCTTCTAGCCAATAGATATGCATCGAGTGCGATGCGAGAAATTTTTGCGCCAGAAGCAAAAATAATTGCAGAACGAAAATTATGGATTGCAGTAATGCGCGCGCAGTCCAAACTCGGACACTCGATTTCAAGTGATGTAATTACAGATTACGAGAAAGTAATTACAAAAGTCGATCTTGCCTCCATTGATAAGCGTGAAAAAGAAACGCGCCATGATGTTAAGGCCCGCATTGAAGAATTCAATGCCCTTGCCGGTCACGAAGCAATTCATGCAGGAATGACAAGTCGAGATCTCACTGAAAATATTGAAGCGTTGCAGATCAAAAATGGACTTGCACTTGTGCACGACAAGACCATAACTCTTTTAGCCCGATTAGGTGAACGAGCAGTCCAATATAGTGAGCAACCTATTGCTGGACGTTCTCACAATGTACCGGCTCAAATAACAACACTTGGAAAAAGATTTGCCTCTGCGGCTGAAGAATTACTTTTTGCATTTGCTCGACTTGAAGCACTACAAGATCGATATCCAATGCGTGGAATAAAAGGCCCAGTTGGTACTGCTCAGGATTCGATAGATTTACTAGGGACATCTGCATTACATTTAGATTTAGAAAATGCAATTGCTCACGAATTAGGTTTTGAACACATTCTAGATTCAACTGGTCAAATTTATCCGCGCTCTTTTGATTATGATGTTGTAACAACCCTTGTCCAATTAGCAGCTTCACCTTCATCTCTTGCAACATCAATTCGACTCATGGCTGGTGCGGAACTTGTAACAGAGGGCTTTAAAGTTGGCCAAGTTGGTAGTAGTGCAATGCCTCATAAAATGAATACTCGTTCATGTGAACGAGTAAACGGATTATCCGTTGTGCTGCGTGGCTACGCATCTATGGTGAGCGAACTTGCTGGAGATCAATGGAATGAAGGCGATGTTTCATGCAGTGTTGTGCGCCGAGTAGCAATCCCTGATGCTTTTTATGCCATCGATGGTTTGCTCGAAACTATGTTGACGGTTATAAATGAATTTGGTGCCTTTCCCGCAGTCATTGATGCAGAAATTTCACGTTACTTACCGTTTCTTGCAACGACCAAAATTCTCATGGCTGCTGTAAAAGCAGGTGTTGGTCGCGAAATTGCACACGAAGTTATAAAAGAACATGCAGTTAAAGCCGCGCTCTACATGCGCGAAGGTAAAAGCAACACACTTTTAGATGCGCTTGCTGCAGATACTCGCTTACCACTTGATCGAGAAGCACTCGATGCGCTTTTGAGTGACCCCATTGAATTTACTGGCGATGCTCGCCAACAAGTTGCTCGAGTTGTTAATCGCATTGAAGCGATAACTTCCGCGCACCCTGCAGCAGTGCAGTACAAGCCCGGCTCTATTCGGTGAGCGGCTTCGGCATAGCTGGCCCACCGCCAGCGCCTTCCATACCCGGGTGGACGCATTTGCGTACCGGAAAAGTTCGAGATCTCTACACAAATAATCTCAATCATATTTTGCTCGTAGCATCAGATCGTATTTCTGCATATGACTGGGTAATGTCAACAGAGATTCCCGGCAAAGGGGCAGTACTTACTCAGCTCTCACTTTTTTGGTTTGATTTACTTGCCGACATAATTCCAAATCACGTTGTTTCAACGGATGTACCAGATGAAGTTGAAGATCGAGCAATCATTGTTCAACCATTACAAATGTTTGAAATCGAATGTGTAGCACGTGGTTATCTCACAGGGAGTGGCTGGAGCGAGTATCAAAAGAACTCCGCCGTATGTGGAAATTTATTACCTGTCGGACTCGTTGATGGATCTCATTTGCCAGAGAGTATTTTTACTCCAGCTACCAAAGCCGATATTGGTGATCACGATATAAATATTGACTTTGACGGCGCCACAAAAATAGTAGGAGTGGAAGATGCGCATCTTCTCAAGAATCTCACAATTAAGTTATATGACACCGCTGCAGATTTTGCGCGCTCACGTGGAATCCTGCTTGCTGATACGAAGTTTGAATTTGGCCGCAATAGCGATGGCGATATTCTTCTAGGTGACGAAGCGCTTACTCCCGACTCATCTCGCTTTTGGGATCAAGAATCCTGGAAACCAGGTGGCGCACAACCTTCGTATGACAAACAATTCTTACGTGACTATCTAGTAAGCAGTGGGTGGGATAGAAATAGTCCACCACCTGAATTACCTGATGAGATCGTAGAGAAAACAGCACTGCGTTACGAAGAAGCATTTTTCCGAATTACCGGTAGTAAGTTCTAAAAAAGGAGCGCGCAATGACAAAAATAGTGGTTGATGTAATGCTGAAACCAGAAATTCTCGACCCCCAAGGAAACGCAGTTGCTTCAGCGTTGCCGCGACTTGGATTTACTTTTGCACAATCAGTTCGTCAAGGAAAAAGATTTGAGATTGAAGTTGCTGGCGAACCAACTGCTGCCCAACTTGCAGAGGTCGAGAAAGCTGCAGAAGTTCTACTCTCTAATCCTGTTATTGAAAATTATGTTGTGAGAGTAGAAAAATAATGAGAGTTGGTGTTGTAACTTTTCCCGGAACACTCGATGATCGCGATGCTGCGCGCGCAGTTCGTGCCGGTGGAGCCGAAGCGGTATCCCTTTGGCACGGAGATGCTGATCTCAAGAAGGTCGATGCAGTTATTTTGCCAGGTGGATTTTCTTATGGTGATTATTTGCGATGTGGTGCTATTTCACGCTTTGCACCTGTAATGACTTTAATTATAGAAGAAGCCAAGAAAGGTATGCCATTACTGGGAATTTGTAATGGTTTTCAAGTTTTGTGCGAATCGCATTTATTACCAGGAGCACTCACTCGAAATTCAGATTTACATTTTCTTTGCCGTGACCAAAAGATTTCAATTGAAAATATCAATACACCGTGGACTTCATCCTTTACACAAGGAGAAGAAATTCTTATCCCACTCAAAAATGGCGAAGGATCTTTCCAATGTGATGATGCCACTCTTAAATTGCTTGAAGGTGAAGGAAGAATCATTGCGCGCTACGTTGGTGAAAATCCAAATGGTTCCCGTAATCTCATTGCAGGAATCACAAATGTACAAGGCAATGTTGTTGGACTCATGCCGCACCCAGAACATGCGATTGATACTTTGACGGGTCCATCGGCGCAAGGCTTGGGATTCTTTACTTCGATCTTGAATGCTTTGGTGAAGTAATGGCACTTGATACCGTTGCACAAGCAGTCGCACATCCAGACACTGCCCAACCCTTTAAGGAATTGGGTTTGAAGCCTGACGAGTATGCGCGCATCAAAGAAATCTTGGGACGTCGCCCAACATCATCAGAATTAGCAATGTATTCGGTGATGTGGTCTGAACACTGTTCCTACAAATCTTCCAAAGTCCACCTCAAACAATTTGGCGAAAAAGCACCAAAGTCAGATGCATTATTGGTAGGTATTGGTGAAAATGCTGGCGTAGTTGATGTGGGCCAAGGGTATGCAGTGACATTCAAAATTGAATCACACAATCACCCTTCATTTGTTGAGCCATATCAAGGCGCAGCAACAGGGGTTGGCGGAATTGTTCGCGATATTTTAACAATGGGCGCACGCCCAATTGCAGTTATGGATCCGCTCAGATTTGGTCCCGCCGATGCCCCAGATACGCGTCGAGTATTGCCTGGAATCATTGCTGGCGTTGGCGGATACGGAAATTGTTTAGGTCTTCCAAATATTGGTGGCGAAGTAGTCTTTGATCAAACTTATTTAGGTAACCCCTTAGTAAATGCACTCTGTGTTGGAGTAATGCGACATAGCGATATCAAATTAGCAAAAGCTGCCGGAGCAGGAAATCTTGTTGTTCTTTATGGCGCAAAGACTGGTGGAGATGGAATTGGTGGAGTTTCAGTTCTAGCATCCGAGACATTTGGTGATGGTGGATCAACCAAGCGTCCAAGTGTTCAAGTAGGAGATCCATTCGTCGAAAAAGTTTTAATTGAATGCTCACTCGAAATTTTTGCCGAAGACCTAGTTGTCGGTATTCAGGATCTTGGTGGGGCTGGACTTTCATGTGCAACATCAGAGCTTGCATCAGGTGGTAGTGGTGGAATGAAAGTCCAACTCGATAAAGTTCCTTTGCGCGATCCTTCTCTTTCACCGGAAGAAATTCTTATGTCAGAGTCGCAAGAACGCATGTGCGCCATCGTTGAACCTTCAAAGATTGCACGCTTCCTTGAAATATGTACGAAATGGGATGTCACTGTCACAGTTATTGGCGAAGTAACGGATGGTAACCATTTAGAAATTACCTGGAACGGAGAATTAATTGTTGATGTTCCGCCTCGCACTGTCGCCCATGATGGACCGGTTTATAACCGCCCACTTGCACAACCTGAATACATTAATCGTGTAAATGCCGAAGTTATTAACGTACCAATGCCAAAAAGTTCTGCAGAAATCAAAGCCGCACTTCTCAAACTGGTGAGTGCTCCCAACATGGCAGATAAAAGTTGGGTTACCGCTCAATACGATAAGTATGTACAAGGAAATACCATTCAGGCACAACCTGATGATTCAGGAATGGTTCGAATTGATGAAAAAACGCATCTGGGCGTAGCTATTGCAACAGATGCGAATGCAAATTGGTCTTACCTCAATCCATATCAAGGTGCGAAGTTGGCACTTGCAGAAGCAGCTCGCAATATTGCAACAGCAGGTGCGCGTCCATTGGCAGTAACAAATTGCTTGAACTTTGGATCACCAGAAGATCCTGGTGTTATGTGGCAATTTGCTGAATCAGTACGTGGCCTCGCTGATGGTTGTTTAGAAATGGGACTTCCTGTCACAGGCGGAAATGTTTCTTTCTATAACCAAACGGGTGACGTAGCAATTTTACCCACGCCAGTTATTGGTGTTTTAGGCGTTATTGACGACGTACGTACACGTACTCCGATGTCATTTACCCAAGCTGGATTAGATCTTTATTTATTGGGAACCACACACTCAGATCTTGCGGGAAGTGAATGGGCATTTCTACATGGTCAACGTGGAGGAAATTCACCCGAGGCAGATTTACAAAATGAAATGAATCTAATTGAAGTTCTGCTCGCAGGGCGTAGCGAAAAAATATTTACAGCCGCCCATGATTTAAGTCAAGGCGGGTTAGCAATGACAATTACTGAGATGGTTTTGCGACATATGGTTGGAGCAACGATTTCGTTAGATGATGTTGCAAATGATTTATTAAGTGAGACCCCGGGCAGAGTCATTGTTGCAATTGATCCAACCCAAAAAAGCGCTCTCACAAATCTTTGCGCCAAATATAAGACTCCGCTGACCAAACTGGGTACTACCGGTGGTGATGCACTAGTTATTAATGAAACAAGTATTTCGCTACCAGAATTGAAGACTGCACACACATCAACATTTCAGAAATTATTTGGGTAATTAGATGCGCGATGCGGCGGTCCTCGAAGAAGTGAAAGCAACCCTTGCGCAATTAACTGCCCTTGCCCCAGGTCGAGGAATAGAGGTTCGTATTCCTCCTTATGCGGCAATTCAATGCGGAGATGGACCTACGCACACTCGTGGAACCCCGCCCAATGTTGTTGAGATGAATGCGCAAACATGGCTTGCACTTGCTAAAGGTGAGATGACGTGGGATTTCGCAATGAGCAGTGGCGCAATCAATGCCTCCGGAGTGCGCGCTGATCTTTCAGAATATTTACCACTTAGGATGACACCATGACGCGCCGCCCAGATGGACAGCTCAATCACAATCTTTTTGATGAAGACAAAGGTCCACAAGATGCGTGCGGAATTTTTGGTGTGTGGGCACCGGGCGAAGAAGTCGCAAAACTATCTTTCTATGGACTTTATGCATTGCAACACCGTGGACAAGAATCTGCTGGAATAGCTACGAGTGATGGTGAACGAATCCTTGTCTACAAAGACATGGGCCTTGTTTCTCAAGTTTTTACTGAAAGCGATCTGGCTGTACTAAAAGGAAATTTAGCAATTGGCCACTGTCGTTACAGCACAACAGGTTCAAGCACGTGGGTAAATGCCCAACCAACTTTGCGCCCTACAAAGTATGGAACTCTGGCACTTGCACATAATGGAAATCTTACAAATACAGGTGATTTGGCCGAACTTGTTCAGAAACTAGAAGCAACACCAGCTAAGAGTGAGCGAATTGCAACAACAGATACCGAAATTATGACAGCGCTGATCGCCCTTCAAAATGAAAAAAATGTTGAAGCAAGTGCGCTTGCGGTATTACCTCAATTAGAAGGAGCATTTTCGCTTGTATTTATGGATGAAAACACTTTGTATGCCGCGCGTGATCGCCATGGAGTACGTCCACTCGTTATCGGAAAATTAGAACGTGGGTGGGTTGTTGCATCCGAGAGCGCTGCGCTAGATATTGTTGGTGCATCTTTTGTTCGCGAAGTTGAACCTGGGGAATTTTTGGCAATCAATGAAGATGGAATTCGTTCAAGTCGATGGTCTGAACCAGATCCAAAAGGTTGCCTCTTTGAATATGTCTATTTGGCCCGGCCAGATACAACAATTGCAGGGCGAGGAATTCATGCAACGCGCGGACAAATCGGCGCCCAACTTGCTCGCGAGGCACCAGCTGATGCGGATTTAGTTATCCCGGTTCCTGAATCAGGTACACCTGCGGCAATTGGTTATGCAAAAGAATCTGGCATTCCTTTTGGACTTGGGCTTGTCAAGAATTCTTATGTTGGCAGAACTTTTATTCAACCTTCACAAACAATTCGTCAACTAGGTATTCGTCTTAAACTAAATCCATTACGTGAAATTATCGAAGGCAAAAGAATTGTTGTTGTCGATGACTCAATCGTTCGCGGAAATACACAACGCGCAATTGTTCGAATGCTTCGTGAAGCAGGTGCGCGAGAGATTCACGTACGTATTTCATCACCTCCAGTTAAATGGCCGTGCTTTTATGGAATTGATTTTGCTACTCGCGCTGAACTCATAGCCAGTGGCTTAGATACTGAAGAGATTCGACGCTCAATTGGTGCAGATTCTCTGGCATATGTTTCACTTGAAGGTCTTGTGGCTGCAACAGAAATTTCTTCAGATCGTCTCTGTAGCGCATGCTTCACTGGTAAATACCCCATTGCAATTCCTGCAGATATGTCTGAAGGAAAGATGCGTCTTGAAATTACTGAGGCTCACTCTCACTGATGTCTACATATAAAGATGCGGGTGTCGATATTGATGCAGGAGATCGTGCTGTTCAATTGATGAAAGCTTCTATTGCCAAAGCTTCGCGTTCTGAAGTGATGGGCGGTATTGGCGGATTCGCAGGATTATTTGATGCAAGTGCACTCAAGAAATTTAATAAACCACTTCTTGCAACATCAACTGACGGCGTGGGAACAAAGACAGAAATTGCTCGAGCCCTTGGTAAATACGACACTATTGGTGAAGACCTTGTCGCAATGGTTGTAGATGATCTTGTGGTTTGCGGGGCAGAACCTCTCTTTATGACTGATTACATTGCAGTGGGCAAAGTTATTCCAGAACGAATTGCAGAAATTGTTGCTGGCATCGCACGAGGATGTGAAAAAGCAAACACGGCTCTCATTGGTGGAGAGACAGCAGAACATCCTGGCCTGCTTGATGAAGATGAATTTGATATTGCGGGGGCTGCAACAGGGGCAGTGGATGCAGATAAATTATTGAGCGCCGATCAAGTACGAGCTGGCGATGTAATTATTGCAATGCCATCAAGTGGATTTCACGCAAATGGATTTTCACTTGTTCGCCACATCATCAAAACTAAAAATTTGAGTTTAGAAGCCCATGTTTCTGAATACGGAAAAACTTCTGGGGAAGTTTTTCTTACACCGACAGAAATTTATACACTCGATTGCTTGGCTCTCATCAAGGTTCTAGAAAAGAACTTGCGGACTTTTTCTCACATTACTGGTGGTGGCATCGCAGAAAATACTGCGCGAGTAATTCCGCAGGGACTCAGCGCCCGTTACGACCGCTCGACATGGGCGCTTCCAGTTGAAATGGAGTTTATGTCAGCTTTGGGTGGGGTTCCCCAGCAGGATATGGAACGAACATGGAATTGTGGAATCGGAATGGTTGCAATTGTCGATCCATCCGTTGCCGATTTAGCTATCAAGAGTCTTTCCGCCCGCGGAATGAAAGCTTGGATAGCGGGAGATGTTCAAAGTTCCCAAAAATCGCTCTCACACTCGGCATACTTAGAGGGTTCATACGCAAAGTAAGGAATCGCACCACATGGCACAACAATCCAAAGGTCGCAGAGCAGTAGTTGCAAAGAAAAATAATAATCACCGCACCTGGTTGATTGCATTGCCTGTACTTGCATTCCTCATCAAGATGATTGTTATGGCCAACACCGTGAAGGGCGGCTGGCTAGGCGCCGATGGCGAAAATTACCTCAGTGCAGTTGATGGACTTATGAAAGATGGATTTCTTTCGAAAGTACGAAATCTTCATTATTGGCCAGCGGGATACTCGCTCTTCGTATGGCCACTAGTAAAAATATCTGTTAGTAATTTCTTATATTTATTATCAATTATTCAAGGTGCACTCTTTGGTTATGCCACCTATTTCTTCACAAAACAATTGCTTTCACTTAGAATCGCGTTTTTGGCAACAGCGTCATCTCTAATCATTAGCTTTAATCCAACTCTTTCACTCAGCTCGAATGTTGTTGGCTATGAAACCCCAGTGGCAGCGCTTCTGCTGATCTCAATTGGTTTCATGATCAAAGATAGAGTTGCAAATCCAGATGGTTTTTCAAAGAAGTACGCTGCGCTCTCAGCTCTTGCACTTGGAATCTCTTGCTTCTTCCAACCTCGTAATATTTTATTTTCTGTAATTTTATTTGTAGTTTATGTGCTCACAATTGTGGGAAAAAAAGCAAAGGTTCAATTTGCTGTTATTTCTTTAGTAGTTTTAATGTTTTTCCCTGCGGTTATGGTCGGAAGAAATATTGCAGCCAATAATTTAGCAACGATTTCGACAAACCTCGGAACGACAATGTTTATTGGAATCGGTGACGGCGCAACGGGTGGTTATAACGGAAAATACAACGGTGTGCCGTGCCCCGCTGCAGATAAGGGTGATGAAGCCCAAGTAGATAGCGCAAAAGTAAAATGTGCAATTAGCTGGTACATACATAATCCTGGAAAAACAATTGTTCTTGCGGTAAAGAAGTCTGTCTTTTATTGGTCGCCATGGTATGGACCAGAAGCAAATGGCACCATGGCTCGAAATCCTTGGTTGAAAATAGATCCAGTAAAAACTGGAATCAAAACGCAACAAAATTACGATTTCATCTATGGAGGATTCGGAAAAACTATTTCGTGGCTTTGGATTATCGGCCAACTAGTTCTACTTTTCTCAGGCCTCATCTGGCTCTGGAAAATGGGTGGAAACGAAAAACTCCTAGCCAAACTCGCTGGCACTCCAGTACTTCTAGGCTGGCTTGTCTCGATGGGAACGATCGGTGATCATCGATTCCGCCTCCCACAGATGGGATTGAGCCTGTTTCTCCAGGTTGTGGGCCTCTTCGGACTCAGGAAACGCCTCTCGCTTGCCACCATCGCCCCCGCTTTGGCTGCGAGCAGCAAGTCACGCTAACCTACGCGTCTGTAGATATTCGTACACGGTAAGGAGGTCGCACATGGGTCGCGGCCGAGCAAAAGCAAAGCAAACCAAAGTAGCAAGAGATCTCAAGTACAACTCACAAGAGATGGATCTTGATCGACTTGCTAAAGAACTTCATGGTGAAGTACCTAACCAGCAAAATCAGGATGATGACGATCCTTATGCTGAGGGCAATTACATTCCTCGCGCATAACGCGTCTGTAAAGTAATTTTGATTTCATTGTGAGACCTACTCCTTACGTTGCATCGCTACGTATTTACGAACCTCTCTCAAGTTTTGATCCTGCCGACCAATTGCGTTGGAAAAATCTAGCCCCGAATGAAAATACAGCTCGGCTTGAAGAAGAATTAGCACTTCGAAGAATTATTTTTCCTGAACCGCCCAGCGGTCGTCCGGATGGTGCGCATGTTATTGACCTAGATGGAATTCGCTATGTGTCACCTTGGGCAACTGCCACTCGGTGTTGGGCGGCCCTAGAAAATTTTAAAGATACTTTGCCATCAACAGTACTTCCATTTTTTATTTCTCCGGCGATGGAGGAAGTAATCAAAACAGGTGTAGATTTATTGGAAGATAAAGTCCCATACATTCTCAATGAAACGTGGGTAATTCCACCCCGCTGGTTCTTTTTATTCTTACCAGAAGAACGCATGCGTGGTACGAATGCGGATGGTCCATTCACCGTTATGTGTGCAAAAATTTCTGATGCGAAAGCAAGAGCAGAAGTAGGACATAACACTGTTGTTGCTGCATTTGGAAATGGTCCAGTAGAACAAGAGATTGAAAATTTATTGGATTGGCTCGAAATGTTTCATCCAAAATCACTGGTCGAACTCGATTACGGCGGACTTGCTCAGTATTTAGATAATGCATTGCGAGCTAATGGAGAAGATGGCTTAGTAGCGGATACATCGGTTGAGGATGTATTGAATTCACTTGCAGGTCTTGCCGCAGGCGATGGCGCAATGGCGGGACAGGGTTACGAACGCCTTATTTCACGCTGGCGCCGCGTACAGGCGTACGAACAAGCGATGTAGAAAGATTGCGGAATCGATAGTTAGCCACAATACTTGCCAATCAATTAGGGCAATACGGACATTCGAGTTAAACACGGTGAGGTGAGATATGGATCAGTTTCCTGATGCTGAAGTTCTCCTGACCCCCAAAGAGGTTGCAAAATTTTTTCACGTCAATACAAAGACAGTTACTCGTTGGGCAATAAGTGGTGAATTAACTCCAATACGTACCTTGGGTGGCCATCGCAGATATCGTCAATCTGAAGTTATAGAAAAATTACGTAATTATAAAAAATGGCAGCGCAAAGAAGATGAGAGTGAAGTAGCGAAGCCAGAGCCTAAGAGTTTATGAAATATTCAATTCCGCAATTTCTTTTATTAGGCGCGCTCACGATGATTTTCGTAGGCCTTCTCACTCCTGTTATGCGTAACTTTGCAATCAGTATTGATGCTGTCGATACGCCAAACCTTTCTCGTAAAACTCAAAAAGCTCCCGTTCCATATTTAGGGGGAGTTGCAATTGCACTTGGAATCATCTGTGCCTCATACGGAGCGCTTCTCTACGCAGACTTTTCTTTAGAAACTCTCAAACTAGCATCCGACGTTTTGGTCCCAGCAATTGTTATTGCGATTATGGGTTTAGTCGATGATCTCAAAGGTTTGCAACCATGGCCCCGACTTATCGCTCAAACCTTCACAGGAATTGTTGTTGCTTCAATACTTGTTTATACCAACACTATGGGTGTTGCATTCAATAACCGACCCCTCAACATTATTTTTTCAGTGCTCTGGATTGTTGGCGTTTGTAACTCCATTAACTTCTTTGATAACACAGATGGTGGAGCCGCAGGAACAGTTGCAGTCATAACGCTTTTTATATTCTTTATCGCATATGACCGTCAGCAAATATTGGTCAGCGCCCTCTCTATAGTCACCGCAGGTTCAACTATGGGCTTTTTATATTGGAATCGTTCCCCTGCAAGGATTTATATGGGTGATGCAGGTGCGCTCTTCTTAGGAATTATTATTTCTGTTTTGACCATCCGCTTGAACCCAGGAATAACTCCTTCCTATAAATCATTTGCGATTCCACTCATCCTTATGGCTATCCCAATTCTCGATACAACAGTTGCGGTAAATTCGCGCATCTATCGTGGCATCTCACCATTTCAAGGCGGCACAGATCATCTTTCTCATCGTTTGGTGCGAAAGGGCCTGAGTCGTAAATATGCAGCAATTACCTTATGGAGCCTTGCTGCCTTCTTCGGTGCCAGCGCACTCGCTTTGTATATATGGCCAGATTCGATAGGTAACGAACTCATTATTATCGTTGGAGCAATCTGGGCGGCCTTACTCGTATTTTTCTTACGAATTCCATCTGAAGATAAGTAGTACAATTTCGCCATGGCTGATAATAAAAAACCCGCAGATGATGCTCGCGCTAAATTTCTTGAAGCGTTAGAGAAGAAGAAGAGCAAGAATGCACCGGCTCCAGGTTCTGGCCGCAGTTCAGGTTCTAAAGTCAGTGGTGGTCAAGCTACAGGTGGTGCACCAGGACGCTTCCAACGCAAATCTGGTTCATCAGGTTCTGCTGCTGGTTAAAGTTTTGCAATTCGTTTCATAAAATATAAATCTAAAGTGGCTCGGGACAGGATCGAACTGTCGACCTCACGATTTTCAGTCGCGCGCTCGTACCAACTGAGCTACCGAGCCAATATTTAATTGTTAAAGAAGCCAATATTTAATTATTAAAGAAGAGAGTGTGTGGACACTCTCTTCTAGCGACCCGGACG
Organism: Actinomycetota bacterium; assembly: GCA_947451045.1. Lineage (GTDB taxonomy): Bacteria > Actinomycetota > Actinomycetes > Nanopelagicales > Nanopelagicaceae > Planktophila. Next base: position 28,462 of record CANFXM010000017.1, read on the forward strand.
GGACTTGAACCCGCGACCTCCGCCGTGACAGGGCGGCGCGCTAACCAACTGCGCTACCGGGCCTTGAAAACTTCTGTCACATAAGTGGCTCTTATGTCACCTTCAAAGCCTTTATTTCTTGCGTGCCCCCAACGGGATTCGAACCCGTGTTACCGCCGTGAAAGGGCGATGTCCTAGGCCCCTAGACGATGGGGACGTTTGAGGCTCACGAATCGTACCTTGCGCGCACTGTGCAACCAAACTCGATTATTTATTTCAGAGCTTTTAGGCGCCAAAGGTGAGCAATCTCAATCTTTTGCAGGCTTTTGACCTTAGAGAAGTGCCCATTGAACACTTATTCCAACGCTGACATCTTGCTGGCCTAGATCAATTTGCGTTGCCCCAGTATCTGCAGATTTTGCCATCGCAAGCATCGGAACGTAATTTGTTGGAGATGAATTTTCTGTCAAATAATTAACTTTGCCGAGTTTCACGCCGAGTAAAGAAGCGTATGAAGCAGCTTTTGCTTTCGCTTTTTTTACCGCATCAGTGCGAGCAGAAAGAGTTGCCTTAGTTGTATCAAGCACAAAAGGCGTTACACCATTTACTTGCAAATTATCTCCACCAGCTGCGACAACGGCATCAACAATTGCACCGGCACTCTTTGCATTACGAATGGTCACGACAAAACTTTGAGAAGCGCGATACCCGATAAGTGCTTGGCCTTTATCTTGGGTGTAATTATATTCTGGATAAACGGTCACACTCTGACTTGCAATATCTTTTGCAGCAACACCACCGGTTGTCAGTGCTGCGCGAACTGCAGTAGCTGATGTTGATGCCGCAGATAGTGCTGCTGCATTATTTGCACCAACTACAGTCACCGTTGCATTCAAACGAACCGCATCGGGAGCAACTTTTACTGTGCCTTCAGAATTCACTGTTATGTAACGAGTGGATGTCGTCGCAGCTTGTGCTGGTACGGAAAGCGCGCTACTTCCCACTAATACAAGCGCAATGGAAAGGGGGACAATTTTTAGGAAGTGTGTGATTCTCATACTCCAAGTATTACTTAAATCCTGTGAGAAGGCTTAATCGTTACCCTGCATACAACGAGAATAAAGATTCGAATGATCTGAAATCATGCGCTCTAATGAGAAAAATTCGCGTGCTCGCCTCTGGCCTTCGCTGCCCATTGACTGGCGCAAAGCGGAGTCATTAGCCAAAATTTCTATTGCCTCGGCGAGTGCTTCTGGGTTAGTAGCAGTGAGTAAACCATTACTTCCGGATACAACTATGTCGGAAATAGAACCAACGTTGGTAGCAACAATTGGTAATCCAGCTTGTGCAGCTTGAATCAAAGTAAGTGGAATACCTTCGTTATCACTGCACAATATTGCGATGTCACTGGCTGTCAATATTGCATCAGTATCACTTCGCCATCCAAGAAAAGTTATTGGTAGTTGATCATGCGTTGCGCGAGATTTAGAACTTTCAAACTGTTCTCCTTCGCCTGCAACTAAGAAATGTACTTTTACGCCACGAGATTCAAGGAGAACGGCAACATCGAGCAATCTATCTGGCCTCTTTATATATGTAAGGCGGCCAACAAATGTGCAATACAAAGTATCGCCCGCTAAGCCAAGTACCTTGCGCATCTCTTGGCGATTGGTGGGCTTTGGTTCTGGCAACCCAGGAAAGAAAACCAAGAATTTCTTTGCGCTACCAATTCCAACATCAAGCAAGTCATTTTTTACGACATTTCCAATGGCAATTATTCGAAAAGTAAACCAACCGAGTATGCGCTCCATTGCAATCATGATTACGCGCTTTGGTGCATTAAAATATCCATGCAGTAAGTGCCCATGAAAAGTATGAACTCTTTTAGCGCTTCCACCGGCTACAAGTGAAGCGAGACGTCCTAGTACTCCTGCCTTTGCAGTATGCGTGTGGATGACATCGGGCTTGAGTCTGCGAATCAATTTCACCAAAGCAAAAAAGGAAGATAAATCTTTGAGTAGCGAAACAGAGCGACCCAGCGCATTGATTCGAATGGCTGGAATATCCGTAGCGACTGTCTCTAAATAATCTGCTTCATCATCAGCACAATAACCAGTCACCAAAGTTTGCTGATATTTCGAAGAATCCATTCCGCGCATCAATTCAGCCACAATGACAGCAGGACCTCCCACATTCATGCGGGCAATGACCTGCATGACTTTGATAGGTGGGGTCTGCGCGCTCATGGGCTTATCTTCTCGCAAAAAGCGCGATAATTGCTCCACATATGACGCCTTCACAATTTATCTCTACGTGCACAGCAGATGCCATAGACCAAGCAGCTGCGCAATTACGTGCTGGCGCACTTGTGGCATTTCCAACCGAAACTGTTTATGGCCTTGGCGCCGATGCAACGAATAAAAGCGCAGTTGCAAGAATTTATGAAGTCAAAGGTCGCCCTCAGGATCATCCGCTGATTGTTCACATCGCCTCGATGAACGATATTGAAAAGTGGTGCAGCGAAATCCCTACCTACGCTGTTGCACTCGCACGTGATTTCTGGCCTGGGCCAATGACACTCATTATGAAACGTTCACCACTTGCCCAAGATTTCATCACTGGAGGTCAAGACACAGTTGGTGTGCGAATCCCAAATCACACTCTCGCACTCGCACTTCTCCATGCATTCAAAAAATTAGGAGGGTCTGGAATTGCAGCCCCTAGTGCCAATAGATTCGGCCAAGTCTCACCCACTACTGCGCAAGCAGTCCAAGAAGAGATCGGGAATTATTTACAATTACACGATCAAATAATGGATGGAGGAGCATCAGAGGTTGGCGTTGAATCGACAATCATTGATTGCACCCACGAACACCCACGAGTATTGCGCCCCGGTGCGATTACCGCCCAGATGATTCAGAAATCAACAGGCCTTTCACTATTAGAAAATAGCAATGATGCAATTCGCGTCAGTGGTTCATTAGAAAATCACTACTCTCCAAAAGCAAAAGTTATTTTGGATTCCATTGCAACATCTGGACAAGGTTTTATTGCACCGGCCAATATTCAAACTCCCGATGGTGCAATTCGCTTAGCTGCCCCTCGCGATACAGATGAGTATGCCCGTCTTCTCTACTCTGCACTTCGCGCAAGCGATAGCCAAGGAATCAGCGAAATCGCAGTTATTCAGCCTGAGGGCGAAGGTCTGGCGCTAGCAATACGAGATCGATTACTGCGCGCATCACGCGGAAGATAGAGCCAAAAAACTCCGATACGATTCGCCTGCGACTTAGTGTTTTCAATTGTGAGTGCGCAGTGGGGCCTATAGCTCAGTCGGTAGAGCAACGGACTTTTAATCCGTGGGTCGACGGTTCGAGCCCGTCTGGGCCCACATCTCTAATTGAGTACGTCAGCCAAAACTTTTGTAATTTCTCGGTGGCGAGACATTCCATCGCTGATCA
>CANFXM010000018.1 GCA_947451045.1 Actinomycetota bacterium
ACTCCTCCGCAAGATTTATTGGCAGAGCAAAGCGTTCTCGGTGGAATGTTATTGAGCAAAGATGCAATTGCCGATGTTATTGAAATTCTCAAAGAGCGCGATTTTTATCGCCCTGCACATGAACTTATTTACGATGCAATTCTTGATCTCTATGGACGCGGCGAACCTGCTGATGCCGTAACAGTTTCAGCAGAACTCACTAAGCGTGGCGATATTGCGCGTGCGGGTGGCGCACCGTATCTACATACTCTTATTTCATCTGTTCCCACTGCTGCTAACGCAGGTTATTACGCAAAAATTGTTCGCGAACATGCAATCATGCGTCGCCTTGTGGAAGCAGGTACAAAGATTGTTCAGCTTGGTTACACAACTGAAGGCGAAGTTGATGATGCAGTAGATCAAGCGCAAGCCGAGGTCTATGCAGTAACAGAGCGCCGCGCATCCGAAGATTATGTTCAACTTTCAACACTTATTCCTGCAGCACTTGATGAGATTGAAAACATTTCTAAAGGTTTGGGTGTTGAAGGCGTCATGACAGGTTTCAAAGATCTTGATGCACTCACACATGGATTACATCCAGGCAACATGATTATTTTGGCAGCGCGTCCTGCAATGGGTAAGTCAACACTTGGGCTAGATATTGCACGACATGCATCAATTCATAATGGTCAAACTTCTGTCATCTTCTCACTTGAAATGTCGAAGTCAGAAATCACAATGCGCATGCTCTCTGCTGAAGCGCGCGTTGGCCTCAACAATATTCGTGCAGGTACTTTGAGTGATGATGAATGGGCACGCCTTGCTCGACGTATGGGTGAAATCAATGAGGCACCTTTATTTATTGATGATTCACCTAACCTTTCCATGATGGAAATTCGTGCAAAAGCACGCCGTCTCAAGCAGCGCCATAACCTCAAACTTATTGTGATTGACTACTTGCAGCTGATGAGCAGCGGAAAGAAAGTTGAAAATCGCCAGCAGGAAGTTTCAGAATTCTCACGCCACTTGAAGTTGATGGCCAAAGAGTTAGATATCCCAGTTATTGCTATTTCACAGCTCAATCGTTCACCGGAACAGCGCTCAGATAAAAAACCAATGCTTTCAGACCTTCGTGAATCTGGATCGATTGAACAAGATGCTGACGTTGTGATCATGCTTCATCGTGATGATATGTATGATCGTGAAAACCGAACTGGCGAGGCAGATTTAATTGTTGCTAAACACCGTAACGGTCAGACAAAGACAATTACTGTTTCGGCACAGCTTCACTATGCGCGCTTCTTTGATATGCCACAAAATACAGGTAGCGGTTCTGATTTCACGCAAGGACGCCAACAAGAAGAGTAACTCAGTGATTAAAAGATTTAGTGCGCTTTGATGCGCGCGCGATCAGCAATAAGAATTCCCGTAATCACAAAACAAGCACCAAGAATTTGTAACGGCTTCCAAGATTCACCTAACCACCACCATGCGATAATTCCTGCAAGTACGGGCTCTAACATTCCAATCACACTACTCGTTGATGCAGAGAGGGATTTTATTCCGGTTACAACAAGTAGATAAGGAATGATCGTACCGAAAACAACTATCCATAAGATCAAGACCCAACCATAGGAATCGTAATGAGAGAAAATTCCCTGCAAATTAATTTTTTCGCTAAAGACCCTGAATGGAAATTTCCAAATTGGTAAAAGAATGAGCCACGATAAAGAGGCAAATGCAAAACCATAAAAAGTAAGCGATTCGGTATCGCGGGTTTTGGATAATTTTTCTCCCATAAGGAAATAAATACTCAATGCAAATGCATCCAAAGTTGCTGCAATTACTCCAACCGTGCTCAGAGTTTGGCCCTTCCACACCTGGGCTACAAAGAGCAATCCAAAAAAGGCCAGAAAAATAGCAATCCACATATCGCGCGGGACGAAGAGTTTGCGCACATATTTAATCCATAGAACAATCCAAATAGGGGCCGTAAATTCAATAATGAGGGCGATGCTGACGTGCATGTGCGAAATAGCTATGAAATAACCAAGCTGAACAGCAGCAATTCCAAGTGCTCCAAATATCGCAAGTTGTGGGATTTCCTTCTTCGTTGTGCGCAGTTTTTCGCGGGATCGAAAGAAGACAATGAAGAAAAGAATAATAAGTGAACCAGTTGATCGAACTTGGGCCAGTCGTAGCGCTGATAGTGAACTGGTAAGAACTAACTTGGAGACAATGCCGTTAAAGGAAAAAAGAAAAGCCGCAGCGATAAGAAAAAGTTCACCTCGGTGCTTTTGCAACATCGGGCAAGGCTATCTGATTAGAAAGCAGATTCCGCAATCTTCATGATTGAACCATCAGTTGATTCAACAATCTTTCGATCAGCGCTGATATGTGGAAGATAATTCTGTACAAAGAATTTTGCTGATGCAATCTTTCCTTTATAGAAATCAGCATCTTTACCCGGGTTTCCTGCAAGTTTTTCAACACAGACATCTGCCTGGCGCAATAAGAGCCATGCAGTGATTATGTCTCCAACTGCCATAAGACAACGTGAGGTATTGAGGCCAACGATATAAATCTTTTCCGCATCAGTCTGGGATTCCACCGCATGCGCAACTAAAGTTGCAACGATTCCATTGAGATCACCGAGTGCTGTAAAGAGTGCAGCTTTCTCACTTGCATGGGAGCCCCCCGATTCGGCAAACTTCTGAATTTCTTTACCGAGTAAACCAATGGCACGGCCACCATCTTTGACTATCTTTCGAAAGAAGAAGTCAAGACCTTGAATTGCAGTTGTACCTTCGTACAAAGTATCGATTTTTGCGTCACGAACATATTGCTCTAAAGGCCAGTCTTTTGTAAATCCGGAGCCACCAAATGTTTGTAATGATTCGGTTCCTAATATTGTCCATGATCTTTCACTTCCGAAACCTTTTACAACAGGCAGCAATAAATCATTGAGTGCAACCAAGTCGGCTTGACGATCAGTCTCATCTGCCTGAATAGCAAGTTCGATTTCGTCTTGTATTGAGGCTGTATAGAGAACTAGCGCACGCATACCTTCGGAGTATGACTTTTGGACCATTAATGAACGACGAACATCAGGATGATGAATGATTGTGACTCGTGGGCTTGCCTTGTCATTCATTACTTTCATATCTCCACCCTGAACGCGAGTCTTTGCATAGGCAAGTGCTTGTTGGTATCCAGCAGATAACGTTGCAATTGCTTTTGTTCCTACCATCATTCGAGCAAATTCAATAACTTTAAACATTTGTGCAATTCCTTGGTGAACATCACCAAGTAAGTAGCCAACAGCTGGTTCGTGCTCTCCTAAATTCATTTCACAAGTCGAGGAAACATTGAGCCCCATCTTGTGTTCAACATTTGTGACGTAGACGCCATTGCGTTTTCCCAGTGCGCCAGTTTCAAAATCAAACATGAATTTTGGAACAAGAAAAAGTGATAGTCCTTTAGTACCTGGTCCGCCACCCTCACGTCGAGCGAGTACGTAATGGATAATATTTGGATTTAGGTCACTATCACCGCCGGTAATAAATCTTTTCGTTCCGGTTATGTGCCATGTTCCATCAGGTTGTTCAACAGCTTTGCTACGACCTGCACCGACATCACTACCTGCGTCAGGTTCAGTGAGTTGCATAGTAGAGCCCCAGTCATTTTCAACCATGTGCTTTGCTATTTTCTTTTGCTGTGAATTTCCAAGTACATAAGCGACTTGTGCAAATGAAGCACCAGATGCATAAATGTGTACCGCCGGATTGGAACCAAGAACCATTTCAGCGATTGCCCATCGCAGTGATGCCGGAATTTTTGTTCCGCCAATTTCAACTGGGGCGTCAATACGCCACCATTCATTATCAATATAGGAGCGGTACGATTTTTTAAAACTAGCTGGAACGGTTACATCACCAGTTTCTTTATTAAATGTTGTGCCAACGCGATCACCTTCCACAAATGATTCAGCAAGATCATTTTCTGCAAGACGCTTTATTTCTTCCAGCATTCCCATCGCAGTTGCTCGGTCTAACTCGCTATAAACAGAGGTACCCAGAATTTTCTCGCGCCCCAAAAGATCAAAGAGACAGAATTCGATATCGCGCAGGTTGGCTGTGTAATGGCTCATGGCTCAATAATGCTACTGGTCAGTAACTTATTCAAGCGATTGGCCCTCATTTCGCTCCCCCCACACGGGGATTCTTCGAGATAGGCTCCCCGCGTGCTACTTAGTGATCGCGATATCCGCATTGAAATTGCCGCCAACCGTGTTGGAGTCGAGCCATTTGAAGAGGCGATGATTCAACCATCTAGCGTTGATGTGCGCCTTGATAAATTTTTCCGTGTTTTCGAAAATCACAAGTATTCAGTTATTGATCCATCAATAGAACAATCCGAGCTCACGCGCGAAGTAATTGTTGAAGGTAATGAGCATTTTATTTTGCATCCTGGTGAATTTGTACTTGCCAGCACCTATGAAGTTATTACTCTTCCCGATGATATTGCTGGTCGCCTTGAAGGAAAATCCTCACTTGGTCGCCTCGGTTTACTAACGCACTCAACTGCTGGGTTTATTGATCCCGGTTTTAGTGGCCACATCACCCTTGAACTTTCCAACGTTGCCAACCTTCCCGTCAAACTTTTCCCAGGAATGAAGATTGGTCAGCTCTGTCTCATCAAACTCTCATCTCCCGCCGAACATCCATATGGCAGCGCCAAGTATGGTTCGAGGTATCAAGGTCAGCGCGGACCAACCGCTAGCCGTTCCTTTTTGAACTTCCACCAATCTAAGATTAAGTAAGTAAGCGGGAATTTCACCCGCTACAAAGGGGTTGAATAAGTATGAAAACAATAATCGCGCTCGCCGTCGTTGCACTTATCGTTCTATTTTTTGTTGCTCAATACAACAGATTGATTCGACTCAATGTTGGTGTTGATGAAGCATGGGCGCAGATTGAAGTTCAACTAAAACGTCGATCTGATTTAATTCCTAACCTTGTAGAAACCGTCAAAGGATATGCAGCGCACGAAAAAACGACACTTGATGCAGTTATTTCTGCGCGAGCAAAGGCAACAACTGCTTCAACTGTTGCCGATGTAGCAGCAGCTGATGGAATGATGACACAAGCACTTCGGGGTTTACTTGCAGTTGCAGAGGCGTATCCAGATTTGAAAGCATCAAGTAACTTTTTATCACTACAAGAAGAATTATCAACTACTGAAAATAAAGTTGCATTTGCTCGTCAGTTCTATAATGACAATGTGCGCTCGCTCAATACTGCTGTAAAAACAGTGCCCACCAATGTTTTTGCAGGTATGGCAAAAGTCAGTGTTCGTGAATTTTATGAAGTTGAGGATGCCCAATCTCGTCAGGCACCCAACGTTAAGTTCTAATAGATGAACTTTCGCACTATGCAAGCGGCTAATCGCCGCAAAACTTTTGGACTTTTGGCCGGAATGGGATTACTCACAGGGCTTGTTGTTTATGCAGCGCTTACTTATTTTGGTTCCAGCACAGTTGGAATTGTTCCAATCGCGGTTGGAATAGCACTTATCGGTGTGTGGGGTTCATATTATGGATCTGACAAATTAGTAATAACAATGACAGGTGCACGACAAATTCAAGAAAGTGATAATCCAAAACTCTTTGGTCTTATCCAAGAAGTCTGTATTGCAAGCGGATTACCAGTTCCTAAAGTTGCCATAGTTGATGACCCGGCACCTAATGCATTTGCCACGGGGCGAAATCAAGATCATGCACTTATTGCCTTCACAACAGGAATTTTAGATGTTATGGATCGCGATGAATTACAAGGTGTTATTGCCCATGAAATGTCACATGTTGCTAACAGAGATACTTTGGTTTCAGCAGTTGCTGCAACAACAGCAGGTGCAATTGCAATTCTGAGCGATATCTTGACTCGCATGATGTGGTTTGGCGGCGGACGTCGTGAGCGAGATAGCAATTCAAATCCACTCGCTATCGCACTATCACTTCTGATTTTGGTACTCGCGCCAATTGCAGCGGTACTTCTCAAGTCAGCAATTTCACGTAAGAGGGAATCTTTGGCCGACGCAACTGCTGTTGCATTTACTCGTAATCCCGCAGGGCTTCGTTCCGCACTTGAAGTTCTGGCCAAAGACTCAACAGTGGTGCAACAACGTTCAACTTCAGTTGCACATATTTGGATCGAGTCTCCTTTAGATGGAACTTCAGTATCAAAACTTTTTTCTACGCACCCACCGATTCAAGAAAGAATCGCCGCGCTGAGAGCTATGGAGTCACTGAGCTAAAGGAAAGAACAGAGTAAAAGTCGCGCCTTTTCCTGGCTCAGATTTCACACTTACCCGACCATCGTGGGCTCGCATAACAGCATCAACAATTGATAAACCGAGGCCACTTCCTTCAGAACTATTTCGCTGTCTAGATGGGTCGACCCGGAAGAAGCGTTCAAATATCTTTGCTTGATCTTCTTGCGTCAAGCCATTGCCATGATCAGTAACTGATAGCGAGACGCCGTCATCTGATTGTGAAAGAGAAACCTCGATGGGGGTTCCAGCAGCGGTATGAACACGGGCATTTGTTAGCAAATTACTAATGACTTGATAAATACGAGTCTCATCACCAAGTACAAATACTTCACTAGGTACATCAACAACAGTGATTGGATGTTGCGGTCCCGCAGCCCTTGCCGAAGCAACACATTCGGTGAGCATTTTGGATAGGTCGACAGGCTTCTTTTCCATTTCGCGCGATTGATCTATACGTGCAAGAAGCAAAAGATCTTCGACAAGTGTGCCCATGCGCATAGATTCATTTTCGATACGTCCTAATAATTCTTTAGTAGCTGCTCCATCAGTGACTGCACCTTGACGATGTAATTCTGCAAAACCACGAATTGCAGTAAGTGGGGTGCGAAGTTCGTGACTAGCATCGGCGATAAATCGACGAAGTTTATTTTCACTTTCAATTTTGACACTGAAGGATTCTTCAATCCGAGCAAGCATCTTATTTAGTGTTGCAACCAATCGACCAACCTCTGTATCTGGTTTTGCATCGGGTAAACGCACCGATAAATCGCCAGCAGCAATTAACTCAGCTGTTTCTTCAACAGTTACAAGTGGTTTGAGTCCAATACGGATTACTTGACGTGATGCAAATGCAATAAGCATGAGAACTAGTAAATAAATAAGAAAAAGAATTCTTGTGACTCTATGTGTTGTTTTATCGAAATCATCGAGAGATTGAGCCACTACAACGCTACCTAAACCTGAAGGAAGTACTCGAGTAACGACTCTGAAATCTGACCCGGGGGCTTCGATGCTAAAAGGTTTATCACCGTGAAGAGCAATTTTTTCCGGCAACATTCCCCGAATAAAGTCATTAATTTGATTTATATTGAGATCACCACCAATGCCACCAACAATGTTTCCAAAGGGATCAAGTAGCGTTACAGATGTAGATGTTGGGACTCGAGTAAGTGGTGTTATCGGAGCTACCGAATTCTGAACTCTATTTTCTTCACGAGTTTCATGGCCAGGAGAATTTTCGGTATCGCCAACAATTCCAGCACGATCGAGTCGAACTACTGTCCCGCCGATAACACTCTCTAACTGGTTATCAATTTGTCCCATGAGATAAGAGCGCAAAGAATTTTGAACAGCAAAGCCAGAGGCAACAAATCCAATTGCAGAGAGTATGAGCACACCGATTGTTAATCGGTTCTTCAAACTCACATCTCTCAATGGGGATTTCATAGGACGAGAGTCTAAAGGGTGTGCTTACTTAGGCGGCATTCGAAGGCGATAGCCCACGCCACGAATTGTATGAATTAGTGGTGGATCAAAGATATCGATCTTCTTACGCAGATAAGAGATATAAGTTTCTACGATTCCAGCATCACCACGGAAATCGTATTGCCACACATGATCGAGAATTTGAGATTTTGAAACTACCCGATCGGCATTGATAAGGAGATAACGAATAAGCAGAAATTCGGTAGGAGAGAGATCAAGTAATTGACCTGCACGACGCACTTCGTGTGTTGCCTCATCTAATTCGAGGTCAGCAAAACGAATCTTTTCTTCATCTTGATCAATCTGAGTTACGCCAGTGCGACGCAGTAATGCACGAATACGTGCAACTAATTCTTCCAAGCTAAATGGCTTTGTCATATAGTCGTCGCCACCGAGTGTGAGTCCTTTGACTTTATCTTCCATTCCATCTTTTGCAGTGAGGAATAGAACGCCGGTCTCAACACCTTCGTTGCGAATTTGTTTACAGACTTCAAAACCATCGAGATCGGGCAACATGACATCGAGAACCATTGCATGTGGTTTAAATTCTTCCGCCATTTGTAGCGCTTGTGCACCATTGGCTGCAGTACGAACATCGAAGCCGACAAAGCGCAGACTTGTAGAAATTAAATCGCTGATACTCGCTTCGTCATCGACGACGAGTATGCGTTGGGCATTTGTTGCTGTGGCTGTTGCCATGTGGTCACCTCTTGCTCAGAGGATGCTCCCACAGACTGTGAGATTACTGAGAATCAGCCTTGCTAGGCCTCAGATTTCACGCTTCGAAGCAGAGCTTGAGCAACATCGAGAACCTCGACTTTGGAATCCCTAGCGATAACGCCATCACCAGTCATCACTCGGCAGAAGGGGCAGGCAACTGCAATTTCATCTGCACCAGTTGCGATTGCTTCATCAACACGATTGAGATTGATACGTGAGCCAATTTTTTCTTCCATCCACATACGTCCGCCGCCTGCACCGCAGCAAAAAGATCGTTCCTTGTTGCGAGGCATCTCAGAAATTGTTACACCAGTTGCACCCAGTAATTCACGCGGTGGTTCATAAATTTCATTGTGTCGCCCAAGGTAACAAGGATCGTGGTACGTCATCGTTGTTGTGCTTTTATTAATTGGGATCAATCGCTTTTCGCGAACTAATTGATTGAGTAATTGTGTGTGGTGAACCATCTCAAGTTCAAAGCCGCTTTGTGCATAATCACGCCCAATTGTTGTGAAGCAATGAGGACAAGTAACAACAACTTTTTTCTTTCCTTTATCGCTTCGCGCAGCAAATACTTCATTGAAAGTTTCGATATTTTCTCGTGCAAGAATTTGATATAGAAATTCATTGCCGGCACGTCGCGCAGGATCTCCAGTACATGTTTCGCGTTTACCTAAAACTGCAAAATTAACTCCCGCCATATGTAGAAGTTCTGCAACAGCTTTCGTAGTTTTCTTTGCGCGTTCTTCATATGCTCCAGCGCAACCCACCCAGAATAAATATTCAACATCATCGGGTAATTGACCTTCAACAATGCGAATTGGGAAATTACATTCTGCAATCCAACTCTCACGTTCGGTGCGATTAGCACCCCAAGGGTTACCTGCCTTTTCCAAGTTACGGAAAGTTCCACCAAGTTCAGAAGGAAATTCTGATTCAACAAGTACTTGAAACCTACGCAAATTTACAATGTGATCAACATGTTCGATATCAACTGGACACTCATTGACACAAGCGCCACATGTCGTACAGGACCAAAGAACGTCAAGAGCTATCGGTGATAATTCACCTACTAATGATTCTGTCTCAACAACTTTTGCCATTGCATGGTCACGCATAGCCATAATTAATAATTTTGGCGAGAGTGGTTTATCAGTGTGCCACGCTGGGCATTGTGATTGGCAGCGCCCACACTCAGTGCAACTCGTCATGTCGAGCAAGCCCTTCCATGAAATATCTGAACGAGTTCCAAGCCCGAATACATCATCCTCATTGGGATCTTCAAAATTTATTGGCTTCCCGTGAGAAAGCATTTCAGGCAGTGGGCCAAGTGAATTCTTACCATTGCTATTTCGGCGGAAGTAAATATTAAAGAATGCAAGGAAGCGATGCCAGGCAACGCCCATTGTTAAATTCTGAGCAATGACAATGAACCAAGCCATCGAGACAATAATTTTCAATGCTGCAATCCATTGGATATAAGTGGTGAGTTGGCCAAGGGAGAGCGATTTAAATATTGATGCAATGAACCAGGTTGTGACGTAATGCCGGTTCCAATTTGTTTCGGTTGAAAGAGCGCCTTCAAGAGCACGAAGTGCAATAACGCAGAATACAATTATAAGAATAGTTGCTTCTACGTAATACGCTTTTTTCATTCCGGAGCCATAAAAACGTGATTTTTTTTCCTTACGTGAGAAACGAGTTACTTGTCGAATTCCAATCAGAGTTACGATTCCAATACCAGTTGCCCAAGCAATAGCTTCTGTGAAATATTCGTATGGCCACCAGTTACCAATAATTGGTAGGGCAAAGTGAGGATTGATTAGTTGTCCATAAGCGGTGACGAGAGTTCCAAATAAAGCTCCGAAGCCAATCATCACGAACCAGTGCGCGATTCCAGTCCCAGTGAAATTGAGCATTTTTGTATGTCCCAAAACTTCACGCAACATATTCAAGAATCGAGAAGTCCGATTGTCTTGACGAGTCGGATCAGGTTGACCTTTTTTATATATCGCTATTAGTTGGCGCACTCGAATTGCGAGCAAGACCAGTGATGCAACGGTTATTCCATAAGCCAAAACGACCAAAAGTAGGTTCATAGCGGTAAGAGTATCTAAAAACCCTTTACCAACCTTGGCTCGCCATATAAACTAAAAAAATATTTAGGGAGAGAAATGACCACAAATAATCCAGAAGTTTCGCAATATGTCTTGCCAGGCAATGGAGCAAGCTTCAATGCTCACCCATTAGTCATATGTACACGTGCACAATCTGCAGAAACCCTCAAAGTTCCAGGATTTGTATCTAACGATGGGAGTTTGCACGTTCGAGTCACAGGAAATAAAAAAGACTGGCAATCCATTGCATTAGAAAGTGGTGAAGAGTTTGCTTTCGAGCAAGCATGGACATTTACACCTGTAGGCATTACCAAAAAATCAAATTCAAAAATATTGCGCGACGATGAAGGTGCTCCATTTTTATGGTTGGGCGACACTGTTTGGTTTGGTCTAACGGATCGAATTTCAAATTCTGACTGGAAGCAGTTAATGGAAAAAAGAACTGCCCAAGGTTTCAACGTGATGCAAGTAGTTTCAGGTTTACTTCCAGAAGCAGGTTTTGGCGAACCCGCAACATTATTAAATGGAGTTGCTTCTTGGACATCCGATAAGTCGAAATTAGAAAAAAAATGGTGGGATGCTGCCGATGTTAAAGTCATTGATGCGGTCCAAGCTGGACAAATGCCAGCTCTTGTCGGCGCGTGGAGTTATTACATTCTTGAATTTGGTGCCGAGAAACTGAAAGAACACTGGAGCGAAATGATTGCTCGCTGGGCAGCTTTTCCTGTTTTCTGGTGCATCGCTGGTGAGGTTGGACTTATGGAATATAAAGATCTCTTCAGTGATGATATGCAAGAGCGCGCCCTGTCTATTCAACAAATGTGGAAACCAGTCATAACTCATGTTCGTAACACCGATCCTTGGCATCGACCAATAACAGTGCACCCATGCCCAGCATTTAATTTTTCATCTGTTGAAGCACTCCAAGGTGATAAAGACCTGGATTTTGTCTGGCTACAAACAGGTCACGCAGATGTAAATTCAATAAAGTCATCACTTTCCGCACTCAATAAAGCACAGAAAGATTCCACATTGCCTGTGCTCAATAGTGAAGTTTGTTATGAAGGTATCGCCGGCGGTTCGCCTGCAATGATTCAACGCTATTTATTTTGGACTCACGTATTACAGGGAGCTGCCGGACATACATATGGAGCCCAAGGAATATGGGCATTTCATGATGATGCAACCAGCCCAGGCGCAATGTGGGGTTGGGTACCGTGGCAAGAAGCGGCAAAACTTCCAGGTGCGGAGCAATTAGGAATTGCCGCTAAATATTTACGGTCAATCAAATGGGATGGTTTCACACCAGCAAATAATTCAATGAAGGTTCACGCAGATCTTGAACATACATATAGACCATGGGCTGGAAAAACTGGAGATCATCTTGTGGCTTATTTCCCACCTGTCAGTATGGCACCAGCTGAGATGGGGATTTCATTTGAATTGGCAACAATTGTTTTCACAACATTAGAAAAAAATGCAAAGTACACAGTGGAAATAATTAATCCACGTACAGGGAAAATTGAAAAAAGTGAAAAAGTTACTGCTAATGCAGATGGCGAGTGGCACTTTACAAGTACCAATATTGCTAGCCCACTTCCAACTATGGAGGATTGGATCATGCACCTGGCAAAGAGTTCATGAGCGAAAACAGCTCACTCGATGGTGCCGATATCGATGCATTTGGGTTTCCCGGCTACTTGGGTAAGCCAGCTGGTGAGATTCGAAAGATTTTTGAAACTGAAGGGTTCAAGAATGCATTCTGGATTTCAAAACCAAGTCGGGAATCTGATCTTCATGTTTTATTTGAAACAACCGTTGAGAGTTTTGGCGAGAGCCTAACTTTTGCTATTCAATCCAGTGGTAATTTCCAGTTACTCATTGATGGAGAGATTAAAGTTCGAGGCCCTGTGCGTTTCTCTTCGCATTTTCCAGAATATTATTCGCAGGATTTCTTTCTTGCAGAAGGTAAACACACGGTAGCAATATTTGCTCACGGTGAATTTCTCAAAACCAGAACAATGGCACCATTACCAAATTTTGTATGGACGAGAATATCTAGAAGTAAAACTGCTCTTGAAATTACATGGCGAGCTCGAGAAGTTCTGGAATATGCAGCAACAGGTTTGCGCATCAGCGCACTTTTAGGGTGGGTCGAATGGTTAGAAACACCCCTGGGAAAACACAATGATTGGAGAGAAGTTGCACCAGTAGAAGGATTGTTAGAGCTCACAGGGCCACTCACACAATCAGAATTAGTTATTCCAAGTCTTCCAACAGTAATTCCTGTTCAAATGGCACGAGGTACTTTTCGAGAAACATTTACAGGTTACAAATATGACGACCTAGCTTCACAATATTTGTTAGCAGATTTGAATCCAGACCCTAGCGATGACGTGGATGGTATTTGGGTTCGCTATGACTTAGAAAAAATTCGAATTGGCTATTTTAGTATCACAATTGAAAGTGAAAGCGGTGGAGAAGTAAAAATTGCCTATGCAGAGAGATTGACACCTCATGGTGAGGTTTCCCCTGTTGTACCTCTATCGGCAGGTGCTACAAGAATGATTCAACATTTTGCAATTGCACCGGGTGTGACAAAATTAGATCCATTTCAATCCATGGGTGCAAAGTTTATTGAAGTACGAGTTAGCGCAGTAGGAAATATAAAAGTAAGCAAACCCGAATTTATAGAAAGAGATTTTTTGGGCGAGCCATATGGATACCTACAAACATCAGATCCAGTCTTGAATAAAATATGGCAAGTTGGAATTGAAACGCTGCGCTCCTCGGCTGAAGATGCACTTGTAGATTCAATTCGTGAGCGTGCTGAATGGGTTGGAGATGTTGTTACTTCAGCTCTCAATATTTTGACAGCAGGGTGGGGCGATTACACACTAGTCAAGCGGGCAATTCTTCACGCAGCCGCATCGGCTCGAGACGATGGAATAGTCGCAGGATCTGGCCCAGGTGAACTTATTTATTTAGGTACTTATGCAGCGATGTGGACGACTGCCTGTCTGCAAATTGCAATTGAAGAAGGCAATACAGATATTTTATTTATATTTGAAGAGTCTGCTCGCGCAAATATTCAAGGGTTAACAAATCTTATTCATGACAATGGAAGCCACGACCTACCGTGGTCATTTGTTGATTGGGGATATAGGCCTCCCCTTGATCACCCTGATTTAGCTGTTTTATCGCATTATGTGAAGGCACTTGCGTCATGGATTCAATGGTTAGAACTTATTGGCAAAGAGAGCGAAGCTAATTCTTGGAAAGAAAAGTACGAACATTTTACAAAGTTAATTTTACAAAATATCGATAGTTTTCCGGGGAAATATCATGCATTCTCACTTGCTGCACGTGATGGAATTGTAAAGAATGAAATTGCTGCGGTTGTGATCAAGGATTTCATCAGCGCAGGTTTTCCGTATGACCGTAGTGCAAAGCGATTACGTGACCCGCTCAATGTTGTTGAAGGAATGATCACTCCTTACTTTACAAATTATTCAATGCCAGTGCTTATCAATGCTGGCGGCGGTGTAGCTGCTGCAGATTTTTGGCGAACCAATTGGGGTTGGATGCTTGAAAAAGGTGCGACCACATGGTGGGAAGTCTTTGATGATCGCTGGAGTCATTGCCATTATTGGAGCGGAGCACCTACCTGGCAACTATCGCGCTATGGACTTGGTCTACATCCACAGTTGGAAAAAACTGGCTCGAGTGTAATTTTGCGCGTCAGTGATTTTGGACTTACTTCCATGAAGGGCCGTATACATATTCCGATTGCACAATGGGTTGATATTGAGTGGAAGCATGTAAGTGAAGATGAAATTGCATACACGCTCACTAACAAAATTGAATTTGCATTATTCGTGAAGAACGAAAAAGTCATAATCACACCTGGCGAACATTACTTTTCATTAATACGAAAAACAGGAACCGATACTTTTATTTAGGCTGGAGCAGCCACGCAACGCTTCATTTTTTTGAGAAAGACCTTGACAGCACCAATTCTTATCTTTACCTTGTGAAGCGTAGAGGCGCGCATGAAAAGGAGCGGAACTTTGGGAAAAATTAGAGTTGGCGTCATCGGTGCGGGAAGCTGGGCCGTTGCATCACACCTACCCAACCTGGCTAAATACAACGATGTCGAATTTGTTGGAGTATCGCGCAAGGGGCCAGAACTTCTTCAAAAAATCAAAGATCAGTACGGCTTTCAGGTCGCCTCTGAAGATTATCGGGATGTACTCAACGCAGGCATCGATGTATGTATTGTCGGTAGCCCAACAGCTTTTCATCATGAGCATTCCAAAGCTGCGTTAGAGGCTGGCGCACACGTAATGTGTGAAAAACCGGTAACAATTCATGCAACTGATGCTTGGGATTTAGTTTCTACAGCTGAGAAAATGAAAAAGAGTTTAGTTGTCGCATTTGGCTGGAATTACTTACCAATGCTTACAAAAGCTAAAGCACTTATGGATGAACGCGGAATTGGAAACCTTGAACATATGAGTGTTCATATGTCATCACAAACTCGTGAACTTCTATCTAATACAGGTGCCTACCCTGCCGCCTCACGTGACTCACTTCCAGAACAAAGAACATGGACAGATAAAAATCTTTCTGGTGGGGGTTATGCTCAAGCACAACTCACACATGCACTTGGTCTGGCTTTGTGGTTAACAGGTGCTCGTGTTCAATCAGGATTTGCTTTGATGACTTCACCAATGAATGCACCAGTCGAATTACATGATGCGATCACATACAAATTTGATAATGGTGCAATCGGAGTTGTATCAGGTGGATCCGCGCATCTTGAAGCGCATCGGAAAACTCATGCAGTAGAGGTTCGAGCAATTGGTGATAAAGGTCAGATACTTGTGGATTTAGAAAGAGCAGCGGTATGGCTCTATAGTGATGGAAAGAATGAATTTCTTCCCCTTGAAGAAGATGCTGGCTATTACGATTGCGAAGGTCCAATCGAAGCAGTTATTCGAGCAGCTCGAGGAGAAGAATTTATTAATCAATCTCCTGGTGAATTAGGTGCAAGAACAGTTGAAGCGCTTGAAGTTGCATACAAGAGCGCCGATAGTGGAAAACTCGAATCTCGCTAAGAGAGTAAGAAAGTTTGCAGAGCTGAAATAGCTTTTGTATCAGCACAGTCACTCATGAGTGAGCGAGCAAATTCTTCAGCGGCGATGTAGTCATTTCCAACAAGGCGCTTCCACTTTGCGATACGCCAACCCTGTTCATTATGTGAGCCAAAATCATTGCCTGGCGCTACTTCTATACGCAATGTTTTAGTACCAGTGGTTGTTGTAATGCTTACTTGTGCCCCACTGATGGGAATATCAATTGCCGAGGCAGAAATCTTTTGCATAATTTCAGGTGAAGCCTCGACATATTGCGTGACATCTTTTACTTGCCATGCACTCGCTGCTCCGGCTTTAAAATTCCAGTAATTCCCACCAACTGATCCATTGAGTAATTCAACAGTGGCTGGATGCAATCCAAGTTCTATGCGTACTAAGTCACCAGTGAGTTCATTTGCTATTTGAGTAATTGCAAGAACTTGGCTTTGAATAAATCCGCTGTAAGGAAAAAGTCGCAAACCAGTTGTACTTATTCCATCGTAAGTATTTGTATTCTCCCCTGCGATCGAGAAGAGCTCTTTAAGTCCGCGTTCTCCTTCCCAAATATCATTAGCACTTGGTTGATCACTTGTTGCTGAAAGCAAGCCTAATGACGTAGCAGCAGCTCGATTGAAAATTGCTGCTCCTGTACGCCGATCTGCAATTGCAATTCCGCCCATGTTGGAAGCAGCATTTTCTAAAGCAGTTTTGTGCATCGTGGGCGAAAGATTGCGGTAGGCACATGCCGTTGAAGTGGCCGCTAATGTTCCTGCGGTAGTTGTTATATGCCATTTCCTGCGATGGTCGACACCGAAAAACTGTGCAGATGTTGCACTCGTGCGGTAACCAGCATAAGCACTCAGTGTAAAGCGCTCACTGTTTTCTGGATGGTGGATTAATGAATCAATAAGAGCTGACCAAATAATTGAACCAGGATGAGTCATTACTGACCAATCAATGTCATCACTATCGTGATAATTTGAATTGATGGCTAATCGCGCTCCAACGCTCTCAATATCTGCAGAGCTTGACCCAGCTCTTGCACACACAAGAAAGTCAGTGAGCAATATTTCTAAACGACTATTTAATTCCTTATTAGGCAAAATTGTGGAGAGGTCGGTGAGCCTTTGAAAAATATCCATCACTTGTTCTTCACCTTTAGTTTGCCAGCGCTATTTTCACTCACAATATAGTGAGTTTCGAGAATAAAGGCGATAACATAGAAACGTTTCCAGAAACGGCAGATAAGTGGGTTTACGCATGAAAGACCTAACAATCACACGCATTGAGACCGAAGCAATCCGCGTACCCCTTGCTCGTACTTACCGGGGTAGTCATTACAAAATGACACATCGCTCCACTGTTATTACACGTATTCATACGGCTAGTGGACTTATTGGTGAAGCGTATGCAGGTGATGAAGATGCATCACTTTTAGAGATTGAAAATATTATTCACGATGAAATAGCACCCTTGATCATTGGTCAAGATGGTTCTGCTATTGAAAAATTATGGGAGTTAGCACGCCCTGCGACATGGGATATTTTGCGTGATCGTCGATTAGGTCTTGTTGCATGCGCATCAATTGATGTGACTTTATGGGATTTGATGGGTAAAGCCCTCGATGTTCCACTATGGAAACTATGGGGTGGATATCGCTCACGAGTACCGGTGATAACAATCGGTGGTTATTACGGAAGCAATCTCACAATAAAAGAAGAAGTTGAATATTTACTTAAAGAAGAATTTGCAGGTATGAAATTTAAGATTGGTGGGATGTCGCCTGAAGATGATGCAAAGCGTTTCAAGGAGGCTCGCAAAGTCGGAGGCGATAATTTCCGTATTGCAGTGGATGCAAATCAAGGATATACACCTGCACAAGCAATTGAATTTTCTAAATTAGTTGCAAATGACAATTTGCTTTGGTTTGAAGAACCATGCATTTGGCAAAATGATAAAAAAGGTATGCGCGATATTCGCTATGGTGGCAGCGTTGCAGTATGTGCAGGGCAAAGTGAATTCTCTGCAGCCGGTTGTCGTGACCTTATGGAGACCGGATCAATTGATTTTTGTAACTTTGATTCATCATGGTCGGGTGGTCCAACTGAATGGCGCAAAGTTGCCGCGATGGCATCGGTCTATGACGTAAAAATGGCCCATCATGAAGAGGCGCAAGTGTCTGCCCATTTACTCGCGTCAATTCCTCACGGAACATATGTGGAATATTTCCACCCAGATCGCGACCCAATTTGGCATAACTTGTTAGCTAATCGCCCACAACTAAAAGATGGTCATATCCAACTCAACGACAACCCAGGTCTTGGTTGGGAACTCGACCGCGACTACATCAAGAAATACAGAATTTCTGAGCGTTTTACTGAGCTTTCTACCCAGAGCCATTGAACATGGAATTGGTAGTAATTTAGCCCTATGAATTGGCGCAGCGATAGCGGTTTAGCTGGAAAAAGTGTTGTAGTTACAGGTGCTGCTGGTGGTATCGGTAGCGAAGTTGCAATTGCATTTTCACAAGCTGGTGCCAAAGTTCTTGCTGTTGATATTCCAGGTGCACCACTTTCACAATTACTGACTAAGTGTGAAGGTAGTGGGCACGAATTCATGGAAGTAGATCTTGTTGATCTAACATCTCATGCTTCAATTTTTGCCAAAGCTCAAAGCATGGCTCCATTTACAGCGCTGGCACATTGTGCGGCTGTTTTACGCCGACGCGCTCGTGTCGATGATGTAACAGAAGAGGATTGGGATATTCAAATCGATGTAAATCTTAAAGCAACATTTTTTCTCAATCGGTCTGCATATTATTCTTTCAGAGATGCAAAAACTTCAGGATCAATTGTTAATTTCAGTTCGCAAGGTTGGCAGTCTGGTGGTTTTGGTGGCTCAGTTGTTTATGCTGCAACTAAAGGTGGAATAGTTTCTATGACTCGTGGATTAGCACGCTCATTTGCGCCAGATAATGTTCGCGTTAATGCTGTCGCACCTGGTGGAGTTGATACCGCAATGATGCGAAGTGGTCAGGATGAAGCCGGACTTGCAGCATTTGTTTCCATGATTCCAATGGGACGTTTAGCGCGACCTGATGAAATGACAGGGGCTGTTGTATTTTTAGCTTCCGAAGCTTCGGGTTATATGACGGGAACAGTATTAAATGTTTCCGGCGGACAGTTGATGTACTAAAAATATTTAGAATTGATATAAACGCTTTGCATTGAGGCTACAGATCAACGCTTGCTCAGATTGACTCAGAGATGCGATGTATTCACGCATAAATTCCATAATTGTTGCGTAAGAAATATAGAGTCGGTCAACTGGCCAATTTGAACCAAGCACACAACGCTCTGGACCAAATGCTGCCAGAGATGCTTCGGCCCATGGGCGCAAAGATTCCTTGGAGCACAATGGATCAGTCATGGGAAGGCCACTTATTTTCATAGTGACATTTTTCGCACCAGCAAGTTTGTTAATTCCATCTTTCCATGAAGCAAAATAAGCAGCATCTCGCTTACGTGGATATCCAATATGTTCTAATACGATTTGTAGCTCAGGATGACGCTGTGCAAGTTTTAGTGCTTCTGGCATATTTTGCCATTCGCAATCTAGATCAAAAACAAGATTATGTTTTGTCATATATTTAAGCGAAGCTTCGTATGTTGGATTTACTTCTTTGCGCACAAAAAATTGCTCAGCATTAAAATCACGAACACCGACAAATAACGGTGACTGCATATGTTCATCTAGTTCTTTGATTGCATTGTCGCTGGCTAATGAGCAATCACCAATAATTCGAATTGGCGCTGGGCCTGTCTTAGCCATTTCTGTAAGCCAAAGTGTTTCAGTGACGGGATTAGGTGAACCAATTGCAGCTTGAACATGCACAAAGCCATCAATCTTTGAAAAGCGAGCCTCTGCCCATAAATTATCAAGCACGTAGGCCACTGACTTAATTCCATCAATATTTCCAAGCACCGGGTGAATTGCATCCTTCTCTAACCAATTCCATTTTAGTTCCGGATGTTTTTGATCCCATAAGTGCATATGAGTATCAATGACGGGCAATAAAGTGGCCACGAAAAGCCTTTCGGTAGTTAGGTCGGGCTAGTACAATTGGAATTACGTTAGTGCGAAGAGCCATTAAAAAAAAGAGTTTTGAAGGAGAATTGTGCGAATTGTAAAAGTTGAGCCGATTCCGGTGGCATACCCAGAACCTAATGACTTCAATGCCGAACGCTACCTCTGTCTTGTAAAGATCACTACGGATGATGGAATTGTTGGCTGGGGTGAATCAATTACCCAATTCAAAGAGGCCAATGGAGCAACTGCAGCACTGATTAATGGACTTGCTGAATTTGTTATTGGTAAAGATCCTCTTGATAACGGCGCTATTTGGCGAGCAATAAAGGAGCGATATTGGTGGTACGGATATCGCGGCGGTCTCGCTTCTTACGCGCTGTCGGCAATTGATATTGCATTATGGGATATCAAAGGCAAAGCCCTCAATACGAGTTTGTTGAAACTATTAGGTGGGGCGGTACATGAAAAACTTCCAGTTATAGCTTCGGGCCACGCGCACGATGCGTCAATCCCAAAGATGGTAGAGCAAGCGCAAGAGTGGCTCAGCACAGGTATGCAAGGAATGAAAGTTGGTTTTGGTAAAAGAGGAAACGCAAATCTTGGCTATGAGCATGATCGCGATGTTGAATATGTAAAACAGATGCGCAATGCAATCGGTCCTGACAAAATGTTGATGATTGATTTGGGATATGCGATCAAATGGGATGTTGCAACTGCGGTAAAGCGCGTTCAAGCCTTTGATGAATACAACATCAATTGGATTGAAGAACCACTAGGCGCTTGGGATCCCGAGGGATATCGAACACTTCGTGATAAAACTAAATGCTTGATTGCATATGGCGAACGCGAATGGAATGTAGATGGATTTGATCAAATTCTTGCTACTGGAACGTGCGATGTATTCGGTATTGACCCAGGCCGTGCTGAAGGCGTAACGGGGTTTGTAAAAGCAGTTGCACGCATCGAATCAAACCGCAGACAAGCAAATGCACATGCGTGGTCTTCTGCAATTGTTTCAGCAGCAAGTTTGGCTGTGAGCTTTAGCTCTCTCGCATTCAAACTCTTTGAGTTCAAACCATTACGCAATCCAATGCAGCACGAACTTGTTTCCGAGCCATTCGAGCAAAAAGATGGCTGGATTTATCCGCCTTCAGATAAACCAGGACTTGGTATTGAGATTAATGAAGATATCGTGAACAAGTATCGCCAAGTTTTCTAAAACTTCACGGCAAATTATTGACTTAGAGCACCCTATTTCAATACTCTATCAACGATTCCAGCAGCACTGATCTGATTATTGAGAGAGATGCCATGACCGCAATGCGAGTTCGCCAGGCAATTGTTGCCGCGTTAGCCGATGAAATGCGTGCCGATGAAAGTGTGATTATTTTTGGCGAGGATATTGCAGAAGCCGAAGGCGTCTTTAAAACTTCCGAAGGAATATTGGAAGAGTTCGGTCCACTCCGTGTGCGTGATACACCAATTTCTGAAATGGGTTTTACAGGTGCAGCTGTTGGAGCAGCAATGATGGGATTGAAGCCAGTTGTTGAAATCATGTTTATTGAATTTCTAGGTGTTGCACTCGATCAAGTAGTTACCGAAGCAGCAAAAACACGCTATTTGAGTCATGGAACTCTTTCGGTACCAATGACAATCCGCGCATCCGCCGGCTCCGGTTTAGGTTTTGGTTGCCAACATTCACAAACACTCGAACATTGGTTTGCATCTACTCCAGGCTTGAAAGTAGTGATGCCCAGTGATGCGCAATCTGCATACAGTCTCTTACGTGCTGCGATTCAAGATCCAGACCCAGTTGTAGTTCTGGAACCACGAATTCTTTATGCAGAGCGCGGAGAAGTAGAGACTGGAAAGATTGCGGAAATTGGTAAAGCCTCAATGCGCACCACTGGTAGCGATATAACAATTGTTGCCCTTGGGCACATGGTAAATATTGCGCAAGATGCAATCCAGTCAGCCGGAGTTTCAGCTGACCTTATTGATTTACAAACAATTATTCCTTGGGATCGCGAAACAGTTCTTGCATCAGTGAAGAAAACAGGCCGCCTCATTGTTGTTGAAGAAGCGCCGCTGAGTGGTGGTTGGGGATCTGAAATAGTTGCGACAGTAAGTGCGCAATTATTTTCTTCACTCAAATCGGCGCCATTTAGAATTACAACCCCAGACGTACCAGTTCCCTTCAACGGTGGTTTGGAAGCACGCTATGCACCAACGAGTGATGATGTTGCTCGCCAAATTAAGCATGCTCTTTCACAAAGTGGAGCCCCAGAACCATGGTGGGTAGTTGAAGGAGTACCTCGATGACTACTTCAATTGAGCGTCGCAATGCTTTGTATGGAAATGATGTTGCTTGTTACGAACGCATGGTTGAAATCCGTGAGTTTGAAAAAATTACAAATGCTTTTTTTGCAGCCGGTTCTATTCGAGGAACAACGCACTTAGCAGTAGGTCAAGAAGCCCTTGCCTTAGGAATTGCATCAACCCTAAAACCAACTGATGTACTTGCCGGCACGTATCGAAGTCACGCCATTGCTTTAGCTTTAGGTCTTACCCCTCATTCGGTACTCGGTGAAATTATGGGTAAAGCAACAGGTTGCTGCGGTGGTGTTGGTGGGTCGATGCATATGTGCGATACCTCAGTTGGACTATTGCCTACTTCAGCAATTATCGGCGGAGGAATGCCAATAGCTGCAGGAGCCGCACTCGCATTTCAAGTTCAAAAGTCTAAAAATGTTGGTGTTGCACTTTTTGGAGATGGTGCAACAAATATCGGTGCATTCCATGAGTCACTGAATTTAGCTGCGATCTGGAAACTTCCCGTTATCTTTATTTGTGATAACAATATTTATGGTGAATACAGTCGCATAGATAAGACAACTCCCATTGAAGATTTACATAATCGCGCAGAAAGTTACGCCATGCCACATATGGCTATTGACGGCATGGATATTCATGCCGTCCGCAAAGGTTTAGCAGAAGCGGTTGAATGCGCACGATCTGGTAATGGCCCAACTTTTATTGAAGCAAAGACATATCGCTTCTCTGGTCACTCTCGTGCTGATCAAGCTTTGTATCGTCCCGATGGCGAATTAGCAATGTGGCAAAAACGTGATCCACTACTTCTTACTGAACAAGATCTCATCGCACGTAAACTTCTTACACAAGAAAAAATTGATCTCATCAAATCCACCACAGAAATTGAATTAGGAGCCCTTGCGAAACAAGTTGAAAAAGATCCTGAGCCAGAATTATCAGCAATGTTTAGCAACATTTACACTCCAAAAAAAGTGAGTAAATAATGAAAACAACAATCACATTGCCTCGAGTTGGCGAAACAGTGGATGAGGTTTATTTGGTTGCTTGGAACAAATCTGTTGGTGACGTTATCGCTGCCGGCGACGATCTCATGGAAGTTGAAACTGATAAAGCCACAGTTCAGGTTCCATCGCCAATAGCTGGCACGCTGCTCGAAATCTTCTTCAAAGCCGGAGATGAAATCAAGACCGGCGAGGCAATAGCTACCTGTGAAAGCAATTAACGGCTCAAACCAAGCGTAATCTCCCGGTATTTATGGGATTTTCATGTCACATAGTGAGAATCTTGATGCTTTCGTTACCAAATATTTATCTAAAAAGTATTGACGCCTAAATAACACTGGGATATTTTACGCCTAATTGAAACCATTCAATCGCGGGTGGTTCTTTTACTCATCAAAGCAAAAGGAGTAGGGATGAAGATCGTTCGAAATAGTCGTTTTGCAAAGGTGCTGATGTTGGGATTGCCTGCGGTTCTCGCATCAGCAATGCTCGCACCATCTGCACATGCTGTAACTGAGCTCACTTTCCAAACTTGGAACTCACAAGATAGCCGTGACAAGTGGGATGCACTAACAGCTGCGTACATGAAGGCAAACCCAGATGTACATATCACTGTGAACTATGTTCCTGGTGGCGTAGAGGGTGACGCACTTGTTAAGTCAGAGCTTGCTTCAGGAACAATGACAGACGTATTTGCATACAACGTTGGTGCGCTTATGCAGGCAATTGATCCAGTGAAGAATCTTGTCAATCTAAAGAATGAGCCATGGATGAGCACTGTTAACTCAGGCTTCATTCCATCAGCAACAGGTGCAGATGGTGGCATTTATGCCGCACCATTTGGAACTGCAATGGGTGGCGGAATTCTTTACAACAAGCGAATTTACGCAAAGCTAGGTTTGCAAGTTCCACTAACTTGGAAAGCATTCATGGCTAACAATGCAATTATCAAGAAGGCCGGAATTGTTCCAGTTATTTCATCATGGAAAGATTCATGGACAGCACAACTCTTCGTACTTGGTGATCACTTCAACGTAGCGGCAGCAATGCCAGGCTTCGAAAGCAAGTTCACTGCCAACAAGATTGTTCTCACAGCTAATCCTGCAACTATGGCTGGATTTGCACACCTTGAAGAAGTCAGAAAAGCTGGCTACTACAACAAGGATGTTGCATCTACAACATTCGCAAAGGCACTTGAGAAGCTTGCACTTGGACAAGGTGCTCACTACCCAATGCTTTCAGCAGGTATCGACACAATCGTTGCTAACTTCCCAACAAAGGCTTCAGATATTGGATTCTTTGCACAACCGGGAACAAACGCAAAGAGCAATGGCGCAACTGTATGGATGCCATCAGGTGTTTATATTGCAAAAACAACTAAGGTTCTAGACGCTGCAAAGGCATTCGTTGCTTGGACAGTTTCTAAGGATTCATTCGTTGTACAAAATAAGGTTGTACCTCCATCAGGTCCATACTTTATTAAGGGTGCACCAGTGTCAGGTAACTTGACTGCTGTATTCACAGATTTGTACAACTACATGCAAGGTAAGAACACAAGCTATCCAGCTCTCGAGTTCCTTACACCTGTAAAGGGTCCAAACCTTTCACAGATTTGCGTGGAAATTGGTTCTGGCCAGAAGAACGCCGTACAAGGTGCTCAGGCTTACCAGAAGGATCTACAGAAGCAATCACAACAGCTCGGTCTTGCCGGCTGGTAAGTAGTACATAGTTGAAATAAAGAGAACCGGCTCAAAGAAATTTGAGCCGGTTCTCTTTCACTAATTTTTCACTCGTGAATTAAGGAAATGGTAAAAACCAATGGCAAAGAAAAAAGGCATCAAGAGCCCATATTCGAATTCACTTCTTGTTCCTTCGGCAACTCTTTATATGATTCTTTTTTTCGTACCAACAATCCTTTCACTTTTCTTTAGCTTGACCCGTTGGACCTTGCAAAGTTGGCAGTTCATTGGGATAGATAACTTTAAACTTTATTTCTCGGAAGAGAATTTGCGAATTGGTTTTAGAAATACAATCATTTACGCAGTTGTTACGAGTGGGTTGAAAGTAATCATCGCCCTCTACCTAGCAAACTTCTTATCTACCAAATTACGCGCAACCGGATTTATGCGCTCGGTTATGTTTTTTCCTACCCTCGTAAGCACAATCGGTGTAGGTATTACATTCTCAATTTTATTAGATCCATATGAAGGCGTTGTCAATCACGGTATTAAAATAGTTGCTGCCCTTGTTGGCAAAACAACTGATGGCCCCGGCTGGTTGGTTGATCCGAACCTTTTGCCAATTCTTTCTGTTGCATTTGTGGATGTTTGGAAGGGCGTAGGAATCGCAACACTGATTTATATTGCTGGTATCGCAGCAATTCCTCGCGACTACTACGAAGCATCATCTATTGATGGGGCCAGCGCGCGTCAGCAGTTCTACAAAGTAACCGTTCCGCTGGTTCGCCCCGCAATGTTCTCAGTAATTATTCTTTCATTTGTTGGAGGCCTGCGATCCTTCGACCTGATTTGGGCTATGACAGGTGGTGGTCCTGGATTTATCTCTGATGTGGTTGCCTCCATTAACTACAAGCAATACACCTCAGGTTATTACGGTTTATCAACTGCAGGAAACGTAATCCTCTTTGTATTCGTAACCGTATTGGTATTCCCGCTTTCGAGATTCTTGAATAAGAAAGAGGTGGTCATCTAATGGCTAAAAACAAGGATATTTTGAAGTCCAAGACTAAGTACCGCAGTATCTGGGCTGACATTATTGGAGTAACAGCCACCTTTGTAATCTTTATTCTTCCTTTCTATTTCGTAGTAGTAAATGCGGCGAAATCTACGGAAGATTCTTTCCGACTCAATATGGCGTGGCCAAAGCATTGGATGCTCTGGCATAACATGAAAAAAGTGGTCTCGGATTATCACTGGCATATTCTCAAGTCAACATATAACTCATTTATCATCACCATATTTTCAGTTGCCGCCCTTGTAATTATTAGCGGCATGACTGGTTTTGTGATCCATCGTAAAAGAAATCGTGTGAGCTCGGTTGCAAACGTACTTGTGCTCACGGCACTGGTTATTCCACCGGCCATTGTTCCGACTATTTGGGTACTTCAAAAAATCCATCTCTATAAGACTCTTATAGGAATGATTGCAATTGAAGTTGCCTACGGTTTGGCTTTTGCGATTCTTATTTTCCGTAACTTTATTGCCACAATTCCTAAGGAAATTGATGAGGCTGCGATTGTGGATGGCTGCACTGGTTGGAATCTGTATTTCCGAATCATTTTTCCATTGCTCAAGCCGGTAACAATTACTATTGGAATTATTGCCACTGCTGGTATTTTCAATGACTTCACAAACCCGCTTTATTACCTACCAGGTGAAGACAATGCAACGCTTCAGCAAACGCTCTTTAGTTATGTAAGTCGATATTCAACTCAATATAACTATCTCTTCTCAGACATTTTGTATATAACAGCATTCCCGCTGCTGGCATTTATTTTCTTCAATAAGAGAATTGTTGCTGGAATGACCGCAGGATCTATCAAAGGATAATCATGACAACTGTAGGAAATATTCGTATCGGTCGCAGCGCTGACTCTTTAGTGGTTGCACAATCACGTCCCGTAATATCATGGCAAATACTTGGTGGTGGAAGCGATATTCGCCAAGATGCATACGAAATTGAAGTAGCCACCGATGCGGCATTCACTAAGAATGTTGTTTCAAGCGGTCAGATTAAGTCCTCCTCTGTAACACAAGGACAATGGCCAGCTAGCGCCCTTACTAGTCGTGAAATTCGCTATGTTCGCGTCAAGGCGCAAGTAAATGGCACATGGAGTGCGTGGAGTGCAACAGCAACAGCTGAGGCACCACTTTTTGCAAATAAAGAATGGACTAGTAAACCAATTGCATTGCCTAATGATCCAGGGAAAAAAGGCAAAGCCCCTTCCGCGATATTCCGTAAAGAATTCGAGTTAGCATCAACTGGCGTACGAACACGTCTTTACGTAACTGCACAAGGGTTATTTGATATTCAAATCAATGGCAAGGCTGTAAGTGATGAACTATTGAATCCAGCGTGGACTTCATACAAGCAACGCATTGCATTTCGTACCTTTGATGTATCAAAACTTCTCAACAAAGGTAAAAATGTTATTTCTATGGTTATTGCCGATGGTTGGTACCGTGGTCAATTGACATGGGAGCAATACCGAAATGTCTTCGGTGATACAGCTGCTGCACAGTGTCAACTTGAAATTCATGAATCAAATGGGTCAATTACAAAAATTGGGACTGATGACTCTTGGAAAGTTAGCACTGGTGAAATCCAAAATGCTGATATCTATGATGGCGTAACAATTGATTTCAACAAGGAACAAAAGGGTTGGCGTGAAGCTGGCTTTGATGATTCGAAGTGGACGAAGGTAGAAGTTATCCCAGTAATTCGTGCAAAATTATTCCCAATGACCAGCCCACCAGTGCGAGTAACTGAGTCAATCAAACCAATCTCTGAAACAAAAACTTCACGTGGTTCAGTTATTTATGACTTTGGTCAGAATATGGCTGGCCTTGTACGAATCAAAGTTAAAGGCAAGGCAGGAGATAAAGTAACTATCACTCATGCTGAAGTTCTCAAAGATGGTGAACTACACCGCGCGCTACTTCGTACCGCCAAAGCTGAAGATAATTACACACTTTCCGATTCTAATGAAAAAGAAATTTCGCCACTCTTTACTTTCCATGGATTTAGATATGCGGAGATAACAACAACTGCGCAAGTAACAAGTGTTATTGCTGATGCAATTCATTCTGATGTTGCACGTATTGGGCACTTTGAAACTTCAAATGCCGCCCTCAACAAATTGCACTCAAATACGATGTGGTCTCAGCGTGGAAACTTCGTTTCTGTGCCAACTGACTGCCCTCAGCGCGATGAGCGTTTGGGGTGGACTGGCGATGCTCAAGCATTTGCACCAACAGCATCAACAATTTTCGATTGCGAAAATTTCTTATCTAGCTGGTTAGTCGATCTTGAACTCGATCAACAACCAGATGGTGGAATCACAAACTTTGCACCAGATATTCCGGTTGAGCCAGGTGGAATGCACGCAAATTCTGTTGATTTTTATGGCGGTCGTGCAGGCTGGGGAGATGCAGCAACAATTGTTCCTTGGGCGCTTTATGAGGCATACGGAGATGTTCAAACACTTCGTGATCAGTACCAATCAATGATTCGTTGGGTAGATTATTTAGAGAGCAAAACTGCCGCTGACAACCTTATCCCTGAAGGTGAATTTGAATTCGGTGACTGGTTAGATCCAGATGCACCAGCGGATAAGCCTTGGGATGCTAAATGCAACAGCACATTTATTTCCAACTCATTCTATTCATTTAGCTCGCTCTTGCTTTCAAAGGCAGCTGCTGTTCTTGGAAAAAGTGATGATGAAAAGCATTACAAGGTAATTGCTGATCAAGTTGCAAAAGCAGCTTGGGCTAAATGGAGCAAAGAAGTTTCTGAAACTGCAACAGGTTGCGCAATTGCAATTGAACTTGAAATTGCACCACTTGCAGAGCGCACAGCTGTTGCAAGTAAGTTGGCAGCACTAGTTGATAAAGTCAACGGAAGAATCTCAACAGGATTCCTTGGAACTCCACTTGTTATGCCAGCACTTTCTAAGTATGGACATCTAGATTCTGCATACAAGCTACTTCTCAATGAAGAAGTTCCAGGATGGTTGTATCAAATCAATAATGGTGCAACATCTATGTGGGAACGCTGGGATGCAATCTTGCCTGACGGCTCATTCCAATCTGGTGATCTTGAAAATGCTGGCAACAGCATGATCTCGTTCAACCACTATGCATATGGCGCCGTTACAACATGGATGTATCGCAATGTTGCTGGTATTTCACCAATGATTGAAAAGCCAGGATACGAAGAGATTCTCTTTGCGCCGACACCTCATGCATCACTTACATGGGCAAAAGCAAGCGTAGAAACACGCTACGGAACTGCTGCAATCGATTGGAAGAAGGATGGAAATTCCTATTCAGGAACCATCACAATTCCAGCAGGTTCAATTGGTTGGTTTGAAACAAAAGGAAAG
>CANFXM010000019.1 GCA_947451045.1 Actinomycetota bacterium
AAAATGTATTCGCAGGCAGTTGATATGGCTCGTAAAGGGATTAAGTTCAATCCTGATTATTCTGATGCGTGGAAAGTTTTATTAGTTGTTTCGCAGTCTACCCCTGAAGAAAAAGCACATGCGAAAGAGATGATGCATAAATTAGATCCACGTAACACGGAACTGAAATAGGTTATTAATGCGTGTTGCAATTATTGGACAAGGTTATGTTGGACTGACTATTTCTGCTTTTGCTGCAGCCCATCATGATGTTGTTGGCTTCGATATGAACGACGTTGTAGTTGAGCGCTTGAATAATGGCGTCTCTCATATTGAAGGCGTTGATTCTGCTGAACTCAAAAAATGGGTGGATGCAGGTAAGTATCGAGCTACAACAAATGGTGCAGATATTGCTGATGCTGATGTAGTTGTTATTGCGGTACCAACACCACTTGATAAGAATCGTAAACCAGACCTAAGCTTTATTGAATCTGCATGTAAGACAATTGGCGAGAATCTCAAAGGTCCTGCGCTGATCATCAATGAATCAACTTCTTTTCCGGGCACCGTACGAGGTGTCATAAAGCCAACCATTGAGAAGTATTCGAAGATAAAAATTGATCACCAATACGCAGTATCGCCAGAACGTGTTGATCCGGGCCGAGTTAATTGGAATCAGAAGAATACCCCTCGTCTTTACGCTGGATTAACTGCAGAGGCAACTGCTGGCGTGCGTGAGTTCTATTCAACATTTTGCGAGAATTTAGTTGAAGTATCTTCTCCAGAAGTTGCCGAGGCCGCGAAATTATTTGAAAATACTTTTAGACAAGTAAATATCGCACTAGTCAATGAGTTTGCACAGATTACGAATGCGCTGGGTATATCTGTTCATGAAACTTTAGATGCAGCTAATACAAAGCCATATGGCTTTATGCGATTTAATCCAAGTGCTGGTGTTGGCGGTCATTGCATTCCAGTTGATCCTTCGTATTTGGCATTCGTGGCGGCAGGAGTTGGCGTGCCAGCAACTTTTATTGAGCGTGCAAATGAAGTGAATTTAGAGATGCCAAAATATGTTGTATCTCGCGTTGCAAAAGATAATGGCGGATCACTTAAGGGCAAGCGCGTACAAGTAATTGGCGTGGCGTACAAACCAGATGTTGCCGATACTCGCGAAACACCAGCCGAACTTGTAATTGAAGAATTACAGCGCGTTGGTGCAATTATTTCTTGGCATGATCCAGTTGTGGGCACTTGGCGTAGCCAGAATTCAAGCGCGTTAGGTGATGTTGCGAGTACCACATCAGATATTGCCATTGTTGTGACCTTGCATGGAGTCATGGATAAAAAGGCCGTTGTTGCAAGTGCTCCATACGTATTTGATACAACAGGAAAAGTGGGCGGTTTAAATCACTTATGAGAGAAAACATTTTGTCTAGATTAAAGAAGAAAACAACCAGCAAAGTTTTTAGAAACCAGTGGTTATATGTATTAGTTATTATTATTGAATTCTTAGGTATTCATTTTAGTAGTGATTTAGCCACTGAGTTAGGTAATTGGTCGGTTAAAGCAGGGCAAATTCTACACGGGCATATTCCGACTGATAATTTTTACGGACCTGGTTCGTCAATCATGCTTATTCCTTTCCTTTGGAATGGACCTACTTACTTCTTAGCAAATATCTTTTACTTGTCGTTAGGTGCCATTTTTTACTTCAAAATATGCAGGAATATTCGACATCACTGGATGGAATTTATTGCGCTAGCAGCCTTGCCGTTGAACGTCTATTTACTTTGGCTATGTAATTCATCGCAAGATACGGTATTTGAATTTTTCCTATGCACGCTTATGTTATGGAGCTTATTAAAATTACGATGGGGTTTGTTTGCGATATCTGGTCTACTACTTTCGGAAGCCAGATCAGGATATTGGGTACCTTTCATAGGAATTTCAGCAATTTATGCATTACGCGGTTTTCGTAAGCAACACAAAATTAATTGGCGTTGGTCACTGGCCTTCCCATTATTAATAGTGGTAACTGGATTGAACACCTTCTTTTATTCATCTCCTTCACCAGCACTTGAGGCAGGGATGACATTTCATCTGAGCTATAATAAATATTATTATTTGAGCCACCCAAAGTTTGATATGGATGTTTTTTTATCAGGTAAAAATGGAATTTTCTCAAAAGATTTTGTTGGTGATATGCCTAGTACGGCTTCACAGGCAGAGGCGAACTCTTACTTAGTTCGCACCGCAATCCGAGAGGCTGCAGCTAATCCCAAAGAAACAATCCTAGGATGGATGCAAAAATATGATTCGCAAATTTTCGATGTTCAAAAAATTCCACATTTGCCAGGGTCGTATGTATTGGACCCTGCGACAAAAACGATTGCTATTGGTAACGAACGCCTGAGTTGGGTTTTAGTTCTTGGAAATCTTGCATATATGTTTTATCGATCAATTCTTGTCGTAACAGGACTCCTTGGCTTGGGAATATTTCTTCAACTTAGACGCTCAAATAAGAATTTCTTAGAAAGAAGTATGAAACTGAAAATTCTTGCCTACCCTTGGATTTTTGGGTTGATTCCCGCAATATTGGTTTACAGCGAGACACGCTTCAAGGTCGTTTCTGAGTTGCTACTTGTACCGCTCATAGCAGAAATCTGGTCTATATATATTTTACAAAGTAAACCAGGAGATAGTTCTGAGTCGAGTAGTAAGTAGAGTTTTAATTTCCAAGAAACTCAGTGGCAACATCGTCGATGATTGAATCCAGTGTATGTGCTGGGCTCCAGCCAATAGCGTTTTTGATCTTTGTTGTATCAGGTACGCGGCGTTGCATATCTTCATAACCAGCAGGATAGGCATCGTCGTATGCGGTGTAAGTGATTGCTGAAGTTGACTTAGTGCGCTCGATAATCTTTTCAGCTAGTTGTTTGATTGTGGTTTCGCCAACTCCACCGATGTTATAAACCTCACCGATTGCTTTGTCGTCCCCCGCAAGAATAAGAATTGCTTTTACTGCATCGTCAACATGGCAGAAAACACGTGATTGCGTTCCATCGCCATAAATAGTTATTGGTTGGCCTGCGAGCGCCGATTGCACAAAGCGAGGCACCACCATTCCGTAGCGCCCAGTTTGGCGTGGACCCACTGTGTTGAAGAGGCGCACGGTTGTAACTTTCAAACCTTTAGTCAAAAAGAGTGCGTGTGCAATTGCTTCCTCTAGCGCCTTGGCATCGGAGTATGTCCAGCGAATTTTTTGTGGTGTGCCAACAACGCGATCATCTAATTCGTTGAGCGGTTGCTTTGGATTCTTGCCATACACCTCAGATGTGCTTGCAATAATGATTCGCTTATTGAGTTTGGTTGCAGCTTGTAGAACTACTTCACTGCCCGTGAAATTTGTGGAGACAGATTCAATAGGTGATTCCAAAATTGTATTGACGCCAAGGGCTGCAGCCATGTGTAGAACGAGGTCAGCGCTAGCCATTGCTTTTTCAACAGTTGTGGCATCGCGAATATCACCCGTGATGATTTCAATCTTGCCAGCCAAATGAGCGATATTGGATTGTGAGCCTGTGCTCATGTTGTCCAAGATCGTGACAGCGTCTCCACGGGCCACAAGGGCATCGGCTAAGTGGGAGCCAATAAAACCTGCTCCACCGGTGATGAATACGCGCATATGAGAACCTTATGCCGAGGTTGCACTCATTGTGAGCAATAGCCAGCGCGTCCACTGTCGGCGTTCAGGGAGTTCTCAGGTTCTCAGGGTTATCTATGTACATGGCCAGAGCATCCACATTTCGTAAGTTCTCCGCTGCCGGCACTGATTGGGCAGCCCTTATTACAGGGGGCGGATTAGGGCTCACATTGGCGCTCTCGGCCACGACACTGCGCCATTCGGATTTCGCAAGCACCTACGCAATTATTCAATCGATATCGCGCATCTGTGCCTTGATTGGAACGTATTTTGCAATCGTTGGAGTGTTTTTAGTTGCCCGAATTCCGTGGGTTGAACGCGGAGTTGGCCATGACCGTTTGGTGACATGGCATCGCAAGTTAGGGCCGTACTCATTATTTCTTGTGGGCTTTCACGTGTTATTTATTTTGATTGGATTTGGCGGACAAGATCATGTTCCGCTCTACGTTGAATTGTGGCGATTGATGCACACATTTAGTTGGATGTGGCTTGCATTGCTTGGATTTATTTTGATGATCATGGCGGGTGTGACTTCGTATAAAAAAGCGCGCGCCAAGATGAGCTATGAAACATGGTGGATTATTCATGTTTATACATATGTAGCAATTGCAGCATCTTTTATGCATCAAGTCCTCAATGGCCAAATGTTTATTGGACATCCGCTCAACCGTGCTTACTGGACTGCGCTCTATATTTTTATGGGACTTAGTATTGTCATTTGGC
Organism: Actinomycetota bacterium; assembly: GCA_947451045.1. Classification (GTDB taxonomy): domain Bacteria; phylum Actinomycetota; class Actinomycetes; order Nanopelagicales; family Nanopelagicaceae; genus Planktophila. The sequence goes on from CANFXM010000019.1 coordinate 4,409, forward strand.
GAGTGGGAATTCCAACGATTCGCTCCATGCGACATAACTTGAAGGTCGACAAGATTGTTGTTGAAGGTCCAGGAGTTATCTCTGTAATTATGCGTGGGCGTAATTTACATAAGCTTGCAGCAGAGGGTGGACAGTTCTTTGGCTGGCGCTTTTTTGCTCGCGGACATTTCTTGATGTCACATCCATATTCTTTATCGGCAGCGCCCACAGAACATTTCTTGCGCATCACTGTAAAAGATTTGGGAGATCATTCGCGCTCGCTGGCATTACTCAAGCGCAATACCCGCGTATTTGTTGAAGGTCCCTATGGTGCCTTTACCGCAGGGCGATCAACGCGGCCACATATTGTTTTGATTGGTGGCGGTGTTGGAATTACTCCACTTCGAGCACTGATGGATGAGTTCAAAGATGGCGTTGAGATGGATCTTATTTATCGCGCATCAAAAGAAGAAGATTTAGTACTGCGTGAAGAACTCGATTATTTGGCATATAACTCAGGGGGAACAATTCGTGTTCACTACTTAGTTGGTTCGCGCAAAAATCATCCAATGGATTCACGTTCACTCAAAGCCTTGGTGCCTCGCTTTGCCGATTGCGATATTTATATTTGCGGTCCTGGCCCGCTCGTTGAAACGGTTCGAGAAGCAGCGCAAGACCTTGGTGTTCCAAAGAATAGATTCCATGATGAAGCTTTTGCCTTTCACTCAGAATAAAGTCGCACCTACAATGCAGAACCGACTCAGTTATCTCTCAGGTGAGCAAGCCAATCTATGTCGTGAAGTGATTGATCTATTGATCATCACCGATACGAGGGGGCACTAATGAAGCGGGCGCTATTGATAGTCGGAGGCACAGTCGGCGGCCTTGGCGCTGTTTTGGCAATCACTCCTCCGCAATTTACATCGAGCCAAGGAATTAATGTGGCTGGCGGAGGAATTGGTAATCCATCGGGCAATAGCGCAGCATCAGCGGCGCCTGCTTCAACTCCAGCAACAACTGCATCGCAGAGTGCATCAGCAACGCCAACAGCGCAGCAGAGCGTTGCTGCAACTAAGACGGCGAAAGCAAAAGCAAAAGCTGTTGCCACAAAGAAGGCTGCTGCAAAGAGTGCAACAAATAATTCAAGTGGTTCGGTAACTTCTGCGGCATCACAGACTCCTTCAAGTGCACCCGCTACACAGAGTGCAACGCCTGCGCCAGTAAAAACAACGCCAGCGCCTGCGCCAGTAAAAACAACGCCAGCGCCTGCGCCAGTAAAAACAACGCCAGCGCCTGCGAAAGCAACTTCGTCTGGAACTTTTGTCGGCCCTGTTGTCAATGTTAGTTATGGATATGTACAAGTACAGATAACAGTTTCTAATGGCAAAATTACGGATGCAACTGCGCTGCAGGCACCAACAGGGCGAAGTGATCGCTTCTCAAGTTACGCCGTCCCAATCCTGCGCCAGCAAACACTTGCGGCGCAGTCAGATCAAATTACAGGCGCCTCCGGTGCTTCATACACTTCTTATGGTTGGTATAAATCCCTACAAGGAGCCCTCGCAAAAGCTGGACTCTAAATTATTTCTTCGTCAGCGTCATTCGCATTTGTAGGACATCAAGTATTTTCTCGAGAGTATTCAAGGTTGGATTACTCTTTCCGCACTCAATGCGACTGATATCAGCTTGAGGTAATCCGGTTTTCTCGGAGAGTAAACTTTGCGAAAGTTTGAGCTCTTCACGTCGTTGCGCAATAAGTTCACCGACCATGAAAGTCATTTGATATTCAGCTTTTACCTGCTTGCGAAGGGTGGCATCAAATTTTTTAATAGAAGCGTTCTTCGTGGCAGATTTCTTTGTAACAACTGATCTATAAGCCTTTGCCATGAGCGTTTCCCTTCATCGAAGTGCTAGATCTATTATGTGTTATATGACATAATAAGTCAAGAGCCATTGTTGCTTCTGTGTTCGAGCAAATATTTACGCGCCCTTGCGATTTCACGCTGTTGCCTTCGGGTACTTGAATCTTTGCCTTCCTCGTAAGCGCATAGGAGCACAATGATTTTTGAGCCCTCAACCGCAAAGAAAACGCGAAGTAAAGTTGATTTCTTAGCATTAGGAAAATCGGGTATAGGAATATTTGCCTCCTTACAAACCACAGCAATTGACTTTCTAATACGAAATTCGTAGAGCCCACCACCAAGAGATTTTCCCCAAGATGTCGCACAAACGTTATTACCTTGACGTGCAAGAACTTCTTCGACACAAATATCAAGTAACGAAAGAGTGTAAGGATCTAAGCTTTCACGAAATATTTGATAGGGAATCGAACCGTCAGGACGATCATGAATCTGAAGCGTCCATTGCATCAATGAAGGTCCCTTCTTCTGATTTCTTGAATTTTTGAGTGTAGTTATTAGCAGTGACATTTGGAGGTGAGTCTGAGAAGATTGTGGAGTGATTCGAGTTCAAGAAGAGATTGAAGTCTGGGGCACAATTGTTTTTGTTGATGCCACATCCACTCATGTGAGTGAAAAATCTCTGCGTAGTGCAATCGATGAAGTTCGCATGTTCACTCATCACATAGATGAAGTGTTTTCAACATATAAAACAGATTCTGTTGTATCAAAACTTCGCCGCGATGAAATCAGAATTGATGATTGCTCCCCCGAAGTAATTGAAGTCTGGAATTCCTGTGCCAATGCTCGCTACTTGAGCGATGGTGCTTTTGATCCTTGGAAAGTTGCTGGAGGTTTTGACCCATCTGGTTTTGTAAAAGGCTGGGCGGCAGATATTTGCGCAGATATGTTGGTAGAGGCCGGGGCCGCACACGTTCAAGTAAATGCAGCGGGGGATATTGCACTTCGTGGTGGGTTTCGCGATGGCGATGTCGTAAAGCCTTGGTCTATCGGCGTTGTGAACCCTGAAAATCGTTTAGAAGTTCTGCAAGTTTTTTCAATAACCGATGGCGCGATTGCAACAAGTGGTACGTATGAACGCGGCGCACATATCAATGATCCGTACACAGGAATGATTGCAATTGGCGCAGAATCGGCAACAGTTATTGGCCCTGATGGTGGGCTCACTGATGCGCTAGCAACGGCGCTTATGGTGAGCGGACAAGATGGCGCTGTGTGGTTTAGTCAGCCTGAATTAGCTGAGTATTCGGCATGGGTTATTAACCGCAATGAAAAAACTTCGTGGGCGCTAGGACCAGCAATTACGAACTAAGTTGCGTAAGTTTTTCAACTTCATCGCTGCTGAGTTCAACAACTTGAATAATTTCTTCGAGCTGTTCGACTGTGCGCGCACTGGCAATAGGAGTACTAACGTGAGATTGTGCACGCAACCATGCAAGTGCGACTGCTGCAATTGAAGAATTGTGCGCTTTAGAAATTTCTTCCAGTGCACTAACTACTGCGTAACCCTTTTCGCTTTGGTATTCAGCAACACCACCTGCACGCATTGAATCAACGCTTAATCCTGGACGATATTTTCCAGTGAGGAAACCGCGAGCAAGACCAAAAAACGGAATACATGTAATTGCAATGGCCGCTAGCACAGGTGCTTTATCTGTTTCAAATTCGCTGCGATGCATCAAGTTGTAGTGATCTTGCACGGCGATATATGAAGGCAAAGAATTATCGGCGGAGAATTTTAGGGATTGTGCTAAACGCGCTCCTGAGAAATTAGAGGCGGCGATATATCTAACTTTTCCTTGGGCAACGAGTTGGGCGTAGGCAGTGAGAGTTTCTTCAATAGGTGTCTCTTCGTCGTCTTTATGTGAATAATAAAGATCTATGTAATCAGTTTGTAGGCGCTTCAATGATTCATCGCATGCCGCAATGATGTTGGCCGCGCTAAGTCCTGGACGCTTTGAAAGCATTGCAACCTTGGTAGCAATTACTAATTCACTTCGGTTGCCGCGAGCCTTTGCCCATGCACCAATAATTGTTTCGGATTCCCCGCCGACATTGCCTTCTTTCCACTCCGAATACACATCGGCTGTATCGATGAAATTTCCACCATGCTTTGTATATGCATCTAAAACTGCTTCAGATTGGGCTTTATCCGCGCTCCATCCGAAGACATTGCCTCCAAGGCATAGTGGGTGAACTACAAGGTCAGTCTCGGCGATAGTGATCATGGGCGAAAGAGTAGGGCAAGATTGGCCCATGGTCGAAACAACGGGTGGATTTACAAGTCAAGGTTTAGCGCTAGAAGCATCAACATTGCAATTACCGTCACTGACTTTGGCTGAGGCCGTTGAGATTGGTGAAATTGCAATTGGTCTAGGTCGCGATAGAAATTTGGCTATCGCAGTTGAAGTGCGCATGACTAATTGGATTGTTTTCCATATTTCATTGCCTGGTTCAAATCCCGAAAATGATGATTGGATTGCGCGCAAAGCACGTGCAACTCTCATAACAAAGAATTCAACGATGTATGAACGAGTACTTGCCGAAGAGCAAGGTATCAATTGGTATGAATCTCATGGAGTCACTGAAGAAACGCATGCAGTGCACGGTGGATGTCTGCCACTCAATGTCACTGGCCAAGGAATGGTTGGAATGTTATTGATTAGCGGTCTGCCACAAGTACAAGATCACTTACTTGGAGTTGAAGTAATCGCTGAATACTTAGCACGTAAAGGCGAGTTGACTTGAGCATTTGGATTTGTGGTGAAGTACTCATTGATAAATTACCAACAGGAGATGTAGTTGGTGGTGGTCCGGCAAATACAGCAAAGGCGTTAGCGCGATTAGGTCACAGTGTTGAATTTATTGATGGAATATCTACAGATAGTTATGGTGTAGCAGCGCGCAAAGAATTAGAACGCGATGGGGTTGGCCTCAAACTCTCAAAGAGCAGTAATAAACCAACGTGTACAGCCACTGTAACTTTGTCGACTACTGGGGCTGCTTCGTATGAATTTCTCATTGATGGCACCGCAACATTTGATTTTGAAGCATCGTGGCTACCTGATCCTGAAAGATTGAAGCCTTCTGTATTACACATTGGAACTCTCGTTACTGTGATTGAACCTGCCGCTTCTGTTTTATATTCATGGGCCGTCAATGTTGGCGAATTTGCGCCAATAGTTTTTGATCCAAATGTTCGACCTTCGGTCATGGGGGATCGCGAAAAGTATTGCCAGGCTGTCGAAAAATGGGTCGGGATTTCTTCGGTTGTAAAAGTAAGTGATGATGACATTGCATGGTTATATCCAGGGGAGAGTCAACACAGTGTTGCTGAGCGTTGGATTTCACAAGGTGTAGCACTCGTTGTAATTACTCGTGGTGCTAAGGGCTTGATGGGTTGCACAGCTACTTCATGCGTGGAAGTAGATGGTGTTGTTGTCGATGTCATCGATACCGTTGGTGCGGGTGACACTGTTGGAGCCATCATCGTTGAAGCAATCACAAAAGGTGGCGTAAGTGCACTCGAAGGAGATACGCTCAAAGATGTATTGACGTTAGCGGCGCATGCTGCAGCAATTACTTGTTCACGCGCAGGTGCACAACCTCCACGCAGACATGAACTAAATGAAATGGCGGGATAAAAATGCAATTCATTGATGATGCTGAATTCCAAGTAGCAATTGATTTAGATCAAGGTGCACGTATTGCATCTATTAAGTGGCGCGATATTGAATTTGCAATGCCATTTCGAGGAGGAAACCTCAACTGGGGTTGGTATGCGATGGCGCCATGGGCTGGGCGAATTCGTGATGGAATTATAAAAAATCCTGCCGGCGAAGAATTTCAGTTACCTGCAACTTTTGATCCACCACATGCAATTCATGGATTTGGTCCCACATCGTCGTGGCAAGAAATTGGTCCAGGCCGTTCGCTTTTACATCTGCCAAAACCTTATGGCGGTGCAACTGTTGAGCAAACAATTGAAGTCTTAGATGACGCGATTCGCTGGTCAGTTGAATATGATCCGGGCGATTGTGATTTACCTGCATGGTTTGGTTTTCACCCATGTTTCCCACGCGATTTAGATCGCGGCGGAAGTGGCGAAATTGAATTTGCAGCCCACCAAATGTTGGCGCGCGATGAACAAGGAATCAATGTTTTACCTCTTGTAAAACCAATTGAACAACCGTGGGTTGATGCATTCACAGGAGTTATCGGAACACCTTCTATTGTTTGGGAAGATGTTGCGCGAATCTCTGTTGAATCAGATTCACCATGGTGGGTTATTTACACGGAAGATCCAGAATTTATGTGTATCGAACCTCAGACTGCGCCACCTGATGCTGCCAACCTTGGTATATCTGGCGAACATTATTTAGAAGCACTTTTCGTCTTCAACGAAGAATAAGGAAAGGTTATTTTCACATGATTGATCGCAAACTACTTGCTGCACTGCGCGCTAAAGAAGACGCACGTTTTCTGGAACAACACCCTGTTAGTGGAAAGATGTTTGCAGAAGCAAAGGGCGTGATGCCTGGTGGTGTTCCGATGTCATGGATGGCTAAATGGCCAGGTGCCTATCCGGTCTTTGTGAAAGAAGCTAAGGGTGCGCACTTTAGTGATGTTGATGGAAATTCTTATATCGATTTTTGTTTAGGTGATACAGGTTCAATGACTGGACATTCACCTGATGCAACAGTTGCTGCAATTCGCGAACAAGCGGGGCGCGGAATTACTGCGATGTTGCCAACGGCTGATGCAGCAATAGTTTCTAGTGAACTATCCAGACGATTTGGTTTACCACTGTGGCAATTCACTGTGTCGGCAACAGATGCCAACCGTCACGTCTTGCGTTATTGCCGTCTGATTACTGGAAAGTCAAAGATCATTGTTATTGACCGCTGCTATCACGGAAGCGTTGATGAAACTTTTGCAACTTTGGATGATGCAGGAAATACAGTTGCACGCGAAGGAAATCTCGGTGCACCTGTTGCCCTTGATCAAACAACGCGAGTAGTTGAATTCAATGATTTAGCAGCAATGGAGGCAGCCCTTGCTAAGGGCGATGTTGCAGCAATTTTGATGGAACCAGCAATGACAAATGTAGGAATTGTCTTGCCAGAAGAGGGTTATTTGTATGCAGTTGAAAAACTGGCAAAGAAATATGGCGCACTACTTATTATTGATGAAACACACACAATCTCTGTTGGTGCAGGTGGAATGACTGCCGACCTTGGCCTGAAGCCAGATTTTCTAACAATTGGCAAAGCAATTGGTGGAGGAATTCCAACTGGAACTTTTGGAATGACTCGCGAAGTTGCCGCCTCTATCGCTGCAAAAGTAGAGCTAGAAATTATTGATACTGGTGGAATTGGCGGAACCCTTGCAGGAAACGCGCTCTCACTTGCTTCAATGCGTGCAACTCTTACGCAAGTTCTAACGGAAGAAAACTTTGCACGCATGATCGAACTCGGTACACGTTGGTCTGATGGAGTAGATGCCGCAATCAAGGAATTCAATCTGCCTTGGACATGTAATCGTTTAGGTGCCCGCGGTGAATACTTATTTGCAAATAGCGCACCTCGCACTGGACGCGAAGCATCTGATGCGGGAGATTTCGAACTCGAGCAATATATTCACTTGCGCATGCTCAACGATGGTTTTTTGATTACTCCATTTCACAATATGGCGCTGATGTCACCAGCTACTACTGCTGCTGACATTGACGCTCATACTGTTGCATTTAGAAAGATGTGCGCCGAACTCACGCAGTGCTAGTCAATTTCTTCATTAAATTATGAAGGCCCAAGCGATTTAGCTTTCGCTAGGGATCTCTCTTGGGCTTTGGTCAAATAGTACATCAAATAGCTGACATATTGTGACTGTGGAAAACTTAGAAAGTTTGTCACCTCTTCCGACAATCCTTGGTTAGTGAATCCAAAAACGTTACTGCGGGCAAATTTAGTTGAATTTACTTCGGCATATACATTGATCGGCTCTTTGGAATTGCGTCTACGTGAAGCAATACCACGAGTCTTGAAAGGATATGCACACAAGAAAGGTTACGCAAAGTGGCATCACGTCCTAAATGTGAAGGGCATCGGAGATGTTGCACTGGAAGAAGCCAAGAAAAGATTGTTATCATGAGCGCATTCCGGAGAAAAAATAGAAGATTTCTTACCCCTGAGTTTTTGGCGCCATTTGTTGAGTAACAGACAATATGGCGCATTATGGCTGCCAACTCTTTATCGAGTCTTTCCAGAAGTAAAGAAGCCAAAAGATATTAAAGTTTTCCGACTTATCGATAAGAATATGGATACAGCTCTACGCCTTAGGAATTCAGTAGCTCATTTCAACATGCAGAGCTTGCCAAATATTGAATTTAGCAAGGAGAAAGTTCAGTGGCTGATAGATGCCCTCGATAATTCCTAGTTGAAGCCAAGGGATTTGTAGAGCGCTAAACCCTTTTCATTATCGGCATCAACGTAGAGCATTGATTCTTTGATGCCAGTTTCTACCAAATAATTGATTGCCGCAATAGAAACTGCGCGGCCAATACCTTGATGGGCATAATTTGGATGCACTCCAACCACGTAGAGCTCACCAACAGGTTCTTGGTTCACCAAATCGTGATGAATCTTGGTCCAGCAACATCCAATAATTTCGCCATTCTTTACTGCAAGAAAAAAGCCTTTTGAATCAAACCAATTTTCAGCCATTCGGTTTTCTAGATCTTCCATAGCCCAATTACCTTGATCTGGGTGATGGGCAAATACTGTGTTGTTTAGTGCCAACCACTTCTCTTTGTGAATTGCAGCGTCGAAGGTCACGATTTCAAATGAGTGTTCTTGTGTTGGCAGCGCACTTGAAAGTGAGCGATGAATCTTGAGAATATGGCGCATAGGAACTAAACGCGCTCGGAGAGAGAACTCTCTTTGCCCGCACTTGGCAAGGTAAAGCGATATCCAACATTTCGAACGGTGCCGATGATGGATTCAAATTCTGGACCAAGTTTTGAACGCAGGCGACGAATATGAACATCAACTGTTCGTGTTCCACCGAAATAGTCATAACCCCAAATCTCTTGCAACAACTGTGCGCGAGTAAAGACGCGGCCCGGATGTTGAGCTAAGAACTTGAGAAGTTCAAACTCTTTGAAAGTGAGATCAAGTGTGCGACCTTTGATACGAGCAGTGTAAGAGTTTTCATCAATAGCAACATCACCAGTCCGTATTTCACCTGAGGATGGATCTGTAGAACTCATGAGTGCTAAATATTTCCCAATTGAAATTCGAATTCGTGCATCAACTTCTGCCGGCCCTGCAGTATCGAGAATGACATCATCGATTCCCCAATCTGCATTAACAGCGCTAAGTCCACCTTCTGTAGTGACTGCAATAACAGGACAACCAAGACCAGTTGATGTCAGCAAACGAGTAAGAGATTTTGCATTCGGAAGTTCGCGGCGCGCATCAACGAGCACGACATCCATATCGGGTGCTTCAACCAAAATGCTTGCTTCAGCAGGCAAGATGCGAACTTGATGTTGTAGCAAAGCAAGTGCAGGAAGAACTTCAGCGCTAGCACCCGTAGTGTTTGTCAGTAACAACACTCGTGACATACGCGCCTCCCATTTTTCGGTTTCTTTTTCCTGCTAAGTGGGAGAGACTACTCTCGTGAAATCATTGATTCCAATCGCAATTGTTGCGGCCAGCTCGACCCTATTTGGGATTTGGTACAAGCGTTCACGCGGGGAATTTCGAGCCAAGAAGAGCTCGCATGGACCAACTTTGAATGCACAAATCATTGGCGTGGAATTGGGATCAAAAGCAACGATGGTGCAATTTTCATCAGCATTTTGTTCACCATGTCGGGCAACAAAGGTTTTACTAGAGCACATGGTTACGACAATGCCGGAAATTCATTATGCCCATATTGATGCTGAGTCACATTTGGAATTAGTGAGAGAACTCGATATTCGCTCTACCCCCACCACTCTTTTCTTGAATAGCGCGGGTGTTGAAGTGGGTCGTGCAATGGGCACTCCTAAGCGTGAACAAGTACTCAAAGCCCTCGAAGCAATCGTATAAACCTGCGAATCCTTCGCAATTAGTCTTATAACTTCTTCTACTTTATTATTTGATACATGTTCCACAACGAGTTTACCAAGCGCCGAGTATTAGATTTCGGTCGTCTTGCCTGCTCGCTGTGTCGAATGTAATTGCAAAAGTTTTCAACTTTAACTTTTTCATTTACCCATTCGACTAACAAAGGAACTCCAGATGACACAGGTACTTTCAAACAAGACTACGACACCAGTTCTCATTGATGCACGTGGTCCTCGCTTTTCTGCAGTACTCACAACACTTGTTTTAGCAACGGCGCTAATAAGTGGTCAGAGCTGGATCCTTCTTGCTCAGGGAATCGTCTTTGCAATTGGCGCGTTCCGAGGTCCGCAATTCACACCATATGCATTTATCTTTCGTACATTGGTCAAGCCGCGCATCAAGGACGCTGCGAAGACAGAAGATGTTCGCCCACCGCAATTTGCACAGAGCGTTGGTTTGATATTTGCAGTGGTGGGAGTTGCAGGCACACTCGTTGGGATTCCAGCAATTTTCACAATTGCAACAAGTTTTGCATTAGCTGCAGCATTTTTGAATGCTGCGTTCAACTTCTGCTTAGGGTGCGAAATTTATTTACTACTACTTCGTATACGAAAGGCTTAATACATGTCACGCGAAACATCATTAGTAACTGCTGATTGGGTTGCGCAAAACCTCAATAATCCAAAGGTAGTTCTCGTCGAAGTTGATGAAGACACCACTTTGTACGACCAAGGCCACATTGAAGGCGCAATCACCTTCCACTGGCGCAACGATCTACAAGATGGTCTGATTCGCGACTTAATCTCAAAGGAAAAGTTTGAAGCACTCCTTTCAAAGAGTGGAATATCAAATGACACAACAGTTATTTTGTACGGTGGAAATAACAACTGGTTTGCGACCTATGCCTTCTGGTATTTCAAGGTTTATGGTCATGCAGATGTTCGTTTGCTCGATGGCGGACGTAAGCGTTGGGAACTCGATGCCCGTCCATTCGTAACAGCAGTTCCAACGCGTACTGCTAGCCGTTATGTTGCAAAGGAGCGCGATAATTCAATTCGCGCATTCCGCGATGAAGTTATTGCAGCAATTGGCAAGGTAAATATTGTTGATGTTCGCTCACCACAAGAATTTAGTGGTGAACTTGCAGCCCCTGCTCATCTTCCACAAGAAGGCGGACAAATCAAGGGACATATTCCAACTGCAAAAAATATTCCATGGTCAAAAGCTGCAAATGAAGATGGAACTTTCAAATCTGAAGCAGAACTTACTGCCCTCTATCAAGGAGCCGGTGTTGATCTTGCGAAAGACACAATTGCATATTGCCGAATTGGTGAACGCAGTGCATTCTCATGGTTCGTACTTCACGAATTACTTGGTGTGAATAATGTAAAGAATTACGACGGTTCATGGACTGAATACGGTTCATTAGTCGGCGTACCAGTTGCGCTAGGCGCATAATGCGTACGTGCGGTGCAACACCAGGTGGTCCATCTCTCGATGGCATTGATATCACAACGCAAAGTGTGATTCAGGGGGCCGTACTCTCAGCAAGTGCGAATGATGGTGTTCCAAATGGAAGTGCCATTACGAATGCTCACGTGCGTTTGTTGGATTCATCTGGTGAATTCACCGCAGAAGTTCCAACTAATCAAGAAGGCCAATTCCGCTTCTTCACCGCTCCTGGTGCATGGACTCTTGTAGTTCTAGCACCAGGTGCGCGCAAAGAAATGCAGGTAGTCGCTACAAAAGGCGTACCACTTGACCTTGTCATTGAACTTTCATAAGTAAGGTAGTCACATGGCCGATCCAAACGAATTACGCGAAAAGGGTTTACGACTAACTCCACAGCGCGAATTGGTTCTTGCTGCTGTGCGCGAACTTGGGCACTCAACACCTGAAGAAGTTGCAGAGAAAGTGCGCCTGACACATCCAGGAATCAATCTTTCAACTGTGTACCGCAATCTTGAAACGCTAGAAAATGTTGGCCTTGTTCAACACACCCACTTAGGTCATGGTGGCGCTACGTATCACGCAGCCGAAGAGATCACGCATTTACACCTTGTGTGTGGCATCTGTGGCTCAGTCGGTGATGCACCTATTGATGCGGCGGCAAATTTTGTTAACACTCTCGCCGATGATTATGGATTCAAGACCGATGTTTCACACTTTGCCATCTATGGCACGTGTGCCACCTGCACGGAGAAGCTCTAATTGCATTGTTGGAGTAGATTCTCCTTTTGTGAGTGCAGTCCTTGTAGAAGATGGCCCAGATAAGGGCGCTATTTGGCATTTCGGTGAGCCAGTAAAAGAACAACGTGCACTCGAAGCCGGCACTGGTTGGGCTGATCTTTCACACTGCGAAATTATTGCTGTAAGTGGTGTTGATCGCTTGAAATGGTTACACGATCTCACAACACAATATTTGAGTGAATTACCAGTTGGTCAATGGAATGACGCAATGATTTTAGATCCACGCGGACATGTGGAATATCAATTCAATTTAGTTGATGATGGTGAAACAACTTGGTTAGTACTTGATCCCGGATATAGCGCAATACTTATTGAATATCTAACAAAAATGAAATTTATGTTGCGCGTTGATGTTCGCGACGCATCGCAGGAATATTCCGTACTGCGCGCACCTGGCATCACCGATTCCATTGGTGGGCCATACGCTCTTGTCCCACGCGCTGAATTAGAAGAAATGAAAGTACTCTTCAACACAACATCCACACAAGTTGGAACTTGGGCCCTGGATGCAATTCGCATTGCAGCAGGGCGGCCACGCATTGGCTTTGACACTGATGTTAAATCAATTCCAAATGAACTTGGCGTACTGGGTGGCGCAGTGCATATGAATAAAGGTTGTTATCGCGGGCAAGAAACAGTTGCAAAAGTCTTCAATCTCGGAAATCCACCACGTCGCTTAGTGATGTTGCATCTCGATGGCAGTGATGTCGCATTCCCAACAGTAGGTAGCGATGTTGAAAATGATGGAATAAGAGTTGGATTCCTTGGAACGGTTGCGCGCCATCACGAACTAGGAACTATTGCACTTGCAGTTATCAAGCGCACCACCCCCGTTGATGCAACGCTTATGGTTGCAGGCGTTCCTGCATCACAGCAAATAATTGTGGCAGCGCAATGAAATTTTTATCTCAAGTATTTGTAGTTCTATGTGCTGGTCTTGCAATTATGTGGGCGGTAAAAAAACTTTAATAAATAAGCGCTTGGGTTGCCTCGCGCATAATTTCTTCAACATATGTGGCAGCTCCAGCAATACGAATTCCAGAGATTAGATCTTCTTCTTTGATATCTCGTCGCATAGCGCATTGCGTGCATAAGGTGAGAGTTCCTGCAGCCAGAATGACTCCAATTGAATCAGCAATTGATGGCGCATGTTCTAAATTAAATTCTTGTGCACGTCCGGGAAGTGCAAGCCAGGATGCTTCTCCTGTTAGCCAGAATGAAACTGATATTCCAGATGCAAGTGCAGTTGTAGCAACACTAAATGCTTGAGCCAAACGTTCAGGAGCTTCAACTCCGCTGGCCAATTTGATGACTAAATTAGTGCTACGTGACATGGCACAACTCTAAAGCAATTCTCCATGGCGTAGGCTTGCGGGCATGGAGCTCTTCACCTCAATAATCCTTGGCCTCGTTGCCATCGCATTGGGTATTGGACTCATCATTTACGCATTTAAAGGACGCCAAAGTCAGGCGCGTTCTTCACGTGATTTTAAGAGAGGCAGACTCTAAGTGGTCTTCACAATTCCAGAAGGTTTACATCCAGATCTCAATCCACTTGCTTGGCTTGTGGGTACATGGCGAGGAAAAGGACGCGGTGAATATCCCAATGTTCCAGCATTTGAGTTCGCCCAAGAGGTTGTCTTCAATCATGATGGCCGACCATTCCTGAATTATTTTTCGCGTTCATGGATTATTGATGCAGAAGGAGAAATTGTTCGCCCTGGTGCATCTGAAGTTGGTTTCTGGCGCGCAAAGCCGAATAATGTTTTAGAAGTAAATTTTTCACATAACACGGGAATCACTGAAGGCTGGGTTGGACAATTCGATGGTCCAAAAATTCAATTAGTAATGGATCAGGGTTATTCAGCGCCAACAGCAAAAATTGTTACAGCAGGTGTTCGCTTATACGGACTCGTTGCAGGAGAACTCTTCTTTGCTTACGACATGGCAGCAGAGGGACAAGAGTTACAAGCTCACATCTGGTCGAGTCTGGAACGTTCAGCGGATTAGTTATGACGACAAATAATCATGGTGAACTTTTAGCCGTTCTTACTCGCAGCGGGATGGTTGAATCCCAGCATTATGGTCATCTTGTTATTCTCAATGCAGATGGTTCACTCTTACTCGACTTAGGGCAAACACGGGGGCAAATGTTTCCCCGCTCTGCGATCAAATCTATGCAGGCAGTTGCGATGGTGCGCCATGGATTGAATTTCGAAGGTCGTAACTTAGCAATCGTGTGCGCCAGTCATGGTGGAACGGATGAACATCAAGAAGTTGTGCGTGAAAATTTAGCAAGCGTGGGACTAGGTGTTGATGCTCTGATGAATACACCTGATAAGCCATTGGAAGAGAAGGCACGTAAAGCTTGGGCAGATAAAGCCCCTACTTCACTTGCAGCGAATTGCAGCGGTAAACATTCAGGAATGATTGCAACCTGCGTGATCAATGGTTGGGATGTCAAGACCTATAAAAATGCTAATCATCCCTTGCAAGTAGCAATCAAAAAAGAATTAGAGATTTTGACAGAAGAGAAAATTGATTTAACAAGTATCGATGGCTGTGGGGCACCATTATTTACGATGAGTACGTTAGGTATGGCTCGTGCAGCTCGAACAATGCGAATTTCAGGAGATCCTGTTCATACAAAAATTGTTGATGCATGTATTTCTAATCCGCGCATGATTTTGGCTGAAGGTTCCTTTGATACGCGTATGATGCAAAAAGTTCCAGGATTATTTGTCAAAGGTGGAGCTGAATCAGTAATGGTTGCTTCATTGCCTGATGGCCGCACGATTACATGGAAGGTGCTCGATGGTTCAAAACGAGTGGATGGTCCAATCATGGTTGCAGCTCTTGCACACTTCGGAATCGAAGTAAGCGGAGAAAGCATCGATGTTATGGGCGGAACTGAAGTCTTAGGCGAGATCTCGGGAACTTTCTAAGATTACAAATTTACTCCACCAAGTTACCCTTATCCAATGAGTCCGCGCATCGCAATGTTGATGGTGCACACCTGCCCGCTTGAACAACCGGGTATTGGTGATGCAGGTGGAATGAATATTTATGTTGCCGAAAGTGCAAAGCGAATGGCAGCCATGGGTGTCGAAGTAGATATTTTTACTCGACGTGACCACGCAGATTTACCGGAGATTGTTGAACTGTCTCCAGGAGTTTTAGTTCATCACTTTGGTCCTCAAAAAGGAATGCACCTCACCAAAGAAGAAATTCCTGCTCACTTCAAAGAGCTCAGCGAAGATTTCAAAAAAGCTCTCAGTGGTGATCGTAAGTACGACATGATTCATACTCACTATTGGTTATCAGGCAAAGTAGCTATGCCTGTTGCAAAAGAACTCAATATTCCACTAGTTCACACCATGCATACGATGGCTCGTGTAAAGAATTTGAATCTTGCCGAAGGTGAAACACCTGAGCCAATGATTCGAGTACAAGGCGAAACTCAAATTGCAGAAGCGGCGAATGCACTTACTGCTAATACTGATGCAGAAGCTGCCAGTCTTGTTTCACTCTATGGTGCCTGCCCTGACATCGTGCATGTAGTAACACCTGGTGTAGATCTGTATAACTTCACAGTTGATGGTGGAAAATTGCAATCTCGCAAGAAATTATCTATTGCACCCGATGCACTAGTACTTACATTTGTAGGCCGGATTCAGCCACACAAAGGCCCAGAACTTCTTATTCGTGCAACTGCCGAAATGGTTTCTCATAATCCTCACCTTCGCGCAAAATTAAAAGTCTTCATTATCGGTGGAGCATCTGGCACTAATTCAAGTGAAGTAGAACGTATGAAAGAATTAGTGGCATGGCTAGGAATCTCCGATGTGGTTTCATTTTCTCCGCCAGTGGCTCGTGAGGAATTACCTGATTTGTATCGTGCAGCAGATTTAGTGTGTGTGCCAAGTTATTCAGAAAGCTTTGGATTAGTAGCACTTGAAGCACAAGCATGCGGTACTCCAGTTGTAGCAAGTGCTGTTGGTGGTCTACGCACCGCAGTCGCTGACGGTATTTCAGGAGTTTTAGTTGACGGACACGATCCACGTGCATGGTCATCGGTATTAGCGCGTTTATTGCAAGAACCTCAGCGCCGTGTGCTGCTATCGATGGGTGCGGTAGAACATGCATCGCACTTTGGTTGGGATGCAACAGCGCGCGGAACGCTAGATATTTATGATCAAGTCCTTTCACAGATCCGTAATCAACGTTCAATATCGGGCCAGTAACAATGGCTTCAATCGATCCTCGAGCGGTGATTGAAGAGTTCTTAGATTCACACGATATGGATTTTGATCGCAAGGATCAGAACACATTTCTCGTCTCGTTACCAGGTGAAAAAAAACTTCAGACACATTGTGCACTCATTGTTGGCGACCATTCACTGAGTATCAACGCATTTGTTATCCGCAAACCTGATGAAAATGAAGCGGGGGTTCACACTTGGTGCATGCAGAAAAATGCATCAATGTATGGAATCGCTTTTGCAATCAATGAGTTGGGTGATCTTTATCTAGTTGGCCGATTGCCATTATCTGCTGTTACCGAACGAGAAATTGACCGATTACTTGGAGCGGTATTGCAATACTCAGATTCTTCCTTCAATCCACTTCTCGAACTTGGATTTGCGAATGCGATTCGCCGTGAATGGGCATGGCGCGTTTCTCGCGGTGAATCGTTGGCGAATTTGAAAGCATTTGAACATCTTGTCTAGAAATAACTAGAATTGCCTCATGAATAGAACTCTTATCTTGCTTCGCCATGGCGAAAGTGAATGGAATGCCAAGAATCTCTTTACTGGTTGGGTGGATGTTCGCCTTTCAGAAAAGGGAGAAGCGGAAGCAAAACGTGGCGGAGAGCTAATCAAAGAACGCGGTTTATTGCCAGATGTAGTGCACACATCATTGCTTCGTCGCGCGATTCATACATCGCAATTAGCACTCGATGTTGCAGATCGTCATTGGATTCCAGTGCATCGCACATGGCGTTTGAATGAGCGTCACTATGGAGCGCTTCAAGGCAAAGATAAGAAAGAGACATTGGCTCAATATGGTGAAGAACAATTTGCACTGTGGCGACGCTCTTTCGATGTTCCACCACCACCTATTGAAGATGGCGATAAGTATTCACAAAGTGGAGATCCACGTTACGCGGACCTTGGTGCGCTTATGCCTAAGACAGAGTGCCTCAAAGATGTTGTTGAGCGCCTTGTGCCGTATCTGACAAAAGAGATTGCTGTAGATATGAATGCGGGTAAGACTGTTCTAATAACAGCGCACGGTAATTCCATTCGAGCAATCGTAAAACATATTGATTGCATATCTGATGAAGATATTGCTGGAGTAAATATTCCAACTGGGATTCCATTGCTCTACGAATTCGATGATGATTTTGAACCAATCAAAAAAGGTGGAGAGTACTTAGATCCAGCAGCAGCTCTTGAAGCTATCGCAGCTGTCGCAAATCAGGGTAAGAAATAAAACTTACGCTTGATCGCTTGCGTATTCGCCTGTAACTAGGAAGTACACACGGCGTGCAACGCTTACCGCATGGTCTGCGCAGCGCTCGTAGTAGCGGCCGAGCAATGTCATATCAATTGCAGTTTCAATTCCGTGTGGCCATGAATCATCGAGTAGCGTTGTAAAAAGTTTACGGTGTAAGCGATCCATTTCGTCATCATCTTTTTCAAGTTGCATTGCAGCATCGAGATCATGAGATTGAATTACACCTGCTGTTTTTTCAATAATTCTCTTGGCTACATTTCCCATTTCCTGCATTGTTAGTGCAAGTTCTGAAGGAACTGCAGTTGCGGGATAACGCATACGGGCCACCTTTGCCACATGATGTGCAAGATCTCCCATACGTTCCAAATCCGCGCTCATGCGAATGGATGTAACAAGAGTACGTAAATCACCAGCAACTGGTTGTTGTCTTGCCATTAAATTTAGAATGCGTGCATCAAGGTCATGATGAAGTGCATCAATGCGGTCATCGTCAGAGATCACTTCTTCTGCCAATTTGAGATCCGCTGTCAGTAGTGCTGTTGTTGCACGTTCCATTGCATGGCCAACGAGGTTGCACATCTCGACAAGAGTTATTCGAGTGGCATCTAGATCATCGTGAAAGGCGTCGCGCATAGGGATAAAGGTATAGCGAAGAGGGGGGTTTGGCGTGCCATTAGGTGAACACGTCTTGAATAGAGCCTTAAGAATTGGCTTTTTAGGTGGCAAATAGATGGGTGGGAGGTACGCGTTATAAATAGTTCTCTACGATAGAGCCATGTTCAAACGCCGCCGGAATGCCCTGAGCGAAGCACCGCTTTGGGATATACCCGAGGGAACATTAGACCTCTTAGAAATCCTTGATGCAGAATACTTATTATTAGCACCAGGTGAAGTTGTATTGAATTCTTCGCGCGGAACTACATCTCTCGGACTTGTTCGAGAGTCGCGAATTACTTCAGAGGCAATTATTAATTTAGTTCGCGCAGTTCGCCGCTCTAATATTTATCAAGAGGCAACGGTTGAATTACCACGTGGCCCGGTCGGTGAAGGAACTCACGATTTACTAGTACGAGTTTCACCTTTTGGGAGTCAAGGACTCATCATCGTCTTGATTTTCGACGATAGCGAATTTCGTCGGCTAGATTCAATCCGACGTGACTTTGTGGCAAACATTTCGCATGAACTAAAAACTCCTATCGGCGCACTCTCGATTCTTAGCGAAGCCGTATTAGGTGCCAGCGATGACCAAGAAGCAGTTGTTCGCTTTGCTGGGCGAATGCAAGTAGAAGCGAAACGTTTATCGGATTTAGTTCAAGAGATTATCAATCTTTCGCGTTTGCAAGATGATGATCCACTAGTTGGCGCTAAAGTTATTTCACTTTCTGATTTGATAGGTCAAGCAATTGACGAGTCTAAAATGACGGCTGAGGCCAGAAAAATCAATGTGGCATTTGATTACAAGTCTGCATGCCAAGTTTTGGGCGATCGCAGTCAATTAGAAATGGCAATTAGTAATTTGGTTGAAAATGCGATCAATTACAGTCCTGACGGGACTCAAGTGGCCGTCACACTTTCAAGTAGTAATGGCCTTGTTGAAATATCTGTCAAAGATCAAGGAATTGGTATTCCTGATAAAGATTTAGAGAGAATTTTTGAACGTTTCTATCGTGTTGATCCCGCTCGCTCACGTGCAACTGGTGGCACAGGTTTAGGACTCTCTATCGTCAAGCACGTAGCTACAAATCACGGCGGTGATATTTCAGTCTGGAGTGTCGAAGGAGCTGGAAGTACTTTCACATTACGTTTACCCGAATACCAAGAAGTAAAAAATAGCCTGGAGGCAATGTCATGACACGTATCCTCGTTGTCGAAGATGAAGATTCATTTTCTGATGCACTGAGTTATTTACTCAGTCGCGAAGGCTTTGAAGTTGGCCTTGCTGACACTGGCCCTAAAGCGATCGAAGAATTTGATCGCAACGGTGCAGACTTGGTGTTGCTCGACCTTATGTTGCCTGGACTTTCGGGTACTGAAGTGTGTCGTCAACTTCGCCAACGTTCGAATGTTCCAGTAATTATGCTCACTGCCAAAGATTCTGAGGTAGACAAAGTTGTAGGCCTTGAACTTGGTGCAGATGACTATGTTACGAAACCTTATTCTTCTCGTGAACTCATCGCCAGAATTCGCGCAGTACTTCGCAGAAATGGCGCACTCGTTGAGGGCGATATCGATAGTCATATTTTGAGCGCGGGACCTGTGCGAATGGATATTGATCGCCATATGGTTTCTGTGGGTCAACAGTCAGTGCAACTACCCCTCAAAGAATTCGAGTTACTTGAATTCCTTATGAGAAATTCAGGACGCGTTCTCACCAGAATTCAACTTATTGATCGTGTGTGGGGCAGCGATTATGTTGGAGATACTAAGACGCTCGATGTACATATAAAGCGCCTTCGTGCCAAGATTGAAGAAGACCCTGCCAACCCAATCTATATTCAGACAGTTCGCGGTCTGGGTTACAAGATGGAAGCTTGAACTAGGCAGTAACTCCAGCGTAAGTATCACTTTGATCGAGCACTATTGCGTTTATTTTTACTTCACCAGCGTGAGCAAAGAAGAGTGAAACAACTGCGTTATTACCAGCACTGACATTCATTGCAGGAATAACTGCTTTTGCATTTGCGGTCGGACCTTCAAATTGAATGACAGAGTTTTGCATCAAAGTTGTTACACCCGTAACTTTTGCAGTAATTCCATTGACGGAAACTCCCAAAAGAGCATCATCTTTAGGGGCATCATTAATAATGCTTCCAACCAATACGCCAGTTCCTGAACCATCTTTGAGTTCAACGAGCAAAAGATTTCTAACTTTTAAGTCATTGCCATCAGTTGTGATTGCTGTTTCTGCGCCATCAGTTACGCGAACAATGGTGCGACTTGCTGCACTTGGCCCTGCACCACAACTTGTTAGCAATAATGATGAAATAAGTGCTGTTGTAGTGATTAGAACATTGCGTAGTCGCATGTGGTTCTCCTAAGTATCTTGAAAAAGATAAAGCATGAATTTGTCAAGTCTTTTCGATGCATATTCTCTCACGCATTATTACCAATTTCGTACGCGTAGAAGGCGTTATATCGAGGTGACTGGCCGTAGTTATGGCTGGTATTATTGTCCTTCTAGCGAAGGGCAACACATGTCATTTAAGGTCGGCGAAACCGTTGTATATCCCCATCACGGAGCGGCTCTCATTGAAGCTATTGAGACTCGAGTGATCAAAGGCGAAGAGAAGACCTATTTAGTTTTGAAAGTTGCCCAAGGAGATTTAACAGTCCGTGTTCCTGCAGATAATGTTGATCTTGTTGGTGTTCGCGATGTTGTAGATAGCGCTGGCCTTGACCGCGTATTCAACGTACTTCGTCAGCCTTACACAGAAGAACCAACAAACTGGTCCCGCCGTTACAAGGCAAACCTCGAAAAATTAGCATCAGGTGATGTCATCAAGGTCGCAGAAGTTGTGCGCGATCTTTATCGTCGCGATCTCGATCGTGGACTCTCTGCTGGTGAAAAGCGCATGCTCGCCAAGGCGAAGCAGATTCTTATCTCAGAGCTCGCACTTGCAGAGCGCACTGACGAAGAGAAGGCTGCAACGATCCTTGACGAGGTTCTAGCTTCCTAAGCTGCATATGAAGTGCGCAGCAATCATTGCCGCTGCTGGCAGTGGTGAAAGATTTGGCGCACAGATTCCAAAAGCCCTTATTCATTTGGGAGACCGCACACTTTTAGAACATGCTATTGCTGCGCTCGCACCAGTTGCTACTCAAATTATTGTCACTGCCCCCGCAGGATACGAAAATCAAATTCGCACACTTGTTGGTGATGGAATCGAAGTTGTTACAGGTGGCGCAACGCGTTCGGAAAGTGTTCGAAACGGTTTAGCTCTTGTAACTTCAGATATTGATTACGTTTTAGTTCACGATGCAGCACGCGCGCTTGCAACAACTCAATTGGCACGCAATGTAATTACGGAACTAAGCAACGGTGAAAAAGCAGTAATCCCTGGCTTGGTCCAAGTTGATACCGTGAAAAGTGTGGATTCATCTGGATATGTTCTTGCGACTCCAGATCGATCTACGTTGCGACGAGTGCAAACACCGCAAGGATTTTCACGTGAGTTACTCGTGAAAGCCCATGCATCAAAGAATGATGCAACAGATGATGGAGCGCTTGTAGAAACAATTGGCGCGAAGGTAAAAATTATTCAAGGCGAAGAACGAGCTTTAAAAATAACCACTCCTGCAGATTTATCTATAGCACTTTCATATATTGGCAGTGCATCAGAGTTTAGAAGCGGTGTTGGTGTAGATGCTCATACTTTTGCTGTAGGAAAGCCACTATGGCTAGCCGGAATTTTATGGCCTAGTGAAATGGGAGTTGAAGGACATTCTGATGGTGACGTTGCTGCGCACGCCATTTGTGACGCCCTATTTGCAGCGAGTGGGCTTGGTGATCTTGGAAGTAATTTTGGTGTCAATCGCCCTGAATACGCAGGGGCATCTGGTGCAAAATTACTCAACGAAACATTAGCGATGATTACAAAAGCTGGTTATAAAATTTCACATATCTCAGTTCAAGTAATTGCTAATCGTCCGAAGTTAGGCGCGCGTAGAATTGAAGCGATAGCGGCTTTATCAAATGCACTAGGTGGCGCCTCTGTTGCATTGCTCGCAACAACGACCGATGGAATGGGTCTTACAGGTGAAGGTAAAGGCATCGCAGCGATTGCTTCTGCGCTAATAACCCGAAATTCGGATATTCGGGCTTAGGATTTCCTTACTTCCACCAAACAGCTTGAAACCAAAATGAAATAGGTAGCCATGGCAAGCAAATCTAAAAAACAAGCCCAGAGGCACGCGCAAAAGCAAGATCCCCTCTTAGCCTTAATGCTATGTGCTGTTCTACTTGGCATATTGGCATTGGTCCAGAATAAATATGGACAATGGTCTGATGTGCGAGGCTTTTTTGGAATGCATTTTCGAGATGGACTTCATCATTGGCCATATTCGCCGCACACCATCGCGGGGACATCAGAAGTAATGCATTCGGTTGAATATCCAGTAATTACTGGGTTGGTTATGTGGCTTCTTACTTTTTTGGTCCCGATGTCTGACCAAGCAATAATTCACTATTACTGGATTACAGCTGCATTCAATATCCTACTACTTGCTACGAGTGCCTATCTTATAAAATCAATTTCAAATAAAAAGACTGCTTACTACTTTATTTTTGCTCCTGCTGTTCTATATTCACTGTACCGAAACTGGGATATATGGGCATTAGCACCCATGCTAAGTGCGATTTTATTATTCGAACGTGAAAAGTATTCCCGAAGCGCCTGGATGTTGTCACTTTCAATTGCAACAAAATTCTTTCCTTTAGTTTTATTGCTACCTATAGGTATTATTTTTATTCGTAAAAATCAAATATCAATACTAATCAAATACTGTGCGAACGTATTGATTTCTTGGATTATAATAAACTTACCCTTTGCTCTTATAGATTTTAGAGGTTGGTCATATTTCTATGAATATAGTTACAAACGGGGCCTAGGGTCTGCTTCTATCTATGAGATTATCTCCATCTTGATACCATCAATTTCTTTCTCTTCGCCTTATTTCTATTTGTTTAATTTCGTTATATTTTCTGCGCTAATCATTTACCTTTTTAAAATCAATGAAATCCCTACGTTAGCTGAGTCCTCATTCTTTGTTGTTTTTGCCTTTATACTCTTCACGAAGCAATATTCAATGCAATACGTGATTTGGCTAGCTCCTCTCGCCGTTATAACAATGGAGAAAGTCTCTAGGAAGAACAAGGAAATATTGTTATATCTTTATATTCTATGGCAGGCTTTTGAATTGGTTTTTCAGTATTCCTTCTTCCAAAAGATGCTAACCGATCACTACAGGAATACAAGTACACCAATGACAATATCTGTGTCGAATACCATGTACGCCTCAATAGGTGCCATTAGATACATTGTCGCGATTCTCTTTACGGTCATACTTTGTAAGTTTTTTTACGATGGGAAGAAAGCAGTTCAAGGGCAAAAATAGGCAACCCCGATTGCTTCTGCCTCAATTTTTAAGGATTCAACACACTCAAGGTAGACTCACCATATGAGTTCGTTATCGCTTTATGACACGCTAACTCGAACCACAACACCATTTTCTCCAGTTGCTGCGGGCAAAGTTTCTATTTATGTCTGCGGCGCCACTGTGCAAGGAGCCCCACATATCGGCCACGTTCGAAGTGGTGTGAACTTTGATATTTTGCGCCGTTGGCTTACTAAGAGCGGTTATGACGTAACTTTTATTCGCAACGTAACTGATATTGATGACAAGATTTTACATAAAGCAATTCATGAGGAAATGCCGTGGTGGGCACTTGCGATGAAGTACGAGCGCGCATTTAGTAGCGCATATGCAGCTCTCAATGTTGCGCCACCTACATATGAGCCTCGCGCAACAGGGCACATCACTCAAATGATTGAACTCATGCAATTACTTATTGAAAAAGACGCTGCATATGCACCGGGTAACGGAGATGTTTATTTAGAA
>CANFXM010000020.1 GCA_947451045.1 Actinomycetota bacterium
GCATCACACACGAATCAGCCTTTATTGGTACTTACAGCTGACCGTCCTGCGATGCTTCGCCGTACAGGTGCAAATCAAACAACAGAACAAGCACGCATATTTGGAAAAGCTGTTCGTTATTTTGCAGATGTTGATGGTCCTGTTTTTCCAATGGAATTACCACTAGATAGTTTGCGACATGGTCCAGTGCATCTTAATATTCAATTTGATGAACCGCTTTTGCCCGATTTTGATAATTCATGGTTGAATGAAATTAAAGTGGCTCCAAAAGATTTCATTACACGAAAGGCACTCGGTAAACTAAAGATCGCATCTCATCGAGGTGTATTAGTAATTGGTCATGATCGTGGTGGGCTTCCATTAGCAGAAGTTCTTGGCTTTGCAGAAAAATTAGGTTGGCCTGTAATTACTGAAGATCCACTTTCGTTTCCCAATGCGATTCCACACGCTTCACTTTTTTTGAACTCTAACAAAATCCGCCAAACTTTAATCCCACAGGCAGTTGTGCTCATAGGTCGTACTACTTTGTCTCGCTCTATCAATTCATTTATTACATCAGCCCCGCTTAGCTATGTAATAGATCCTCGTATTGCAACGGTTGATTCTGATCGAAGTGCAGATAAGCGCTTTCTTACTATCCCTGAGCTAGATGTCGTGGCAGGCGATGAAGAATGGCTTGCGCAATGGAAAAAATTTGGTGATAGAAGTGCAAAAGTAGTTGAAGGATTAGATGGTTGGAATGAAGCCACAATTGCCCGTGAAATTTCAAAAGCAATTCCTGATGGATCTTCATTTTTTATCGCATCCTCACGCCCCATTAGAGATATTGAAGCCTGTGGAACTCCACGAAGCGGTGTTGAAACTTTTGCGAATCGTGGTCTGGCAGGCATTGATGGAAATATTTCAACCGCCCTCGGTATTGCTAGTGCTCGCACGCGTACGTATGCCCTCATTGGAGATTTAGCGTTTCTCCACGATATGTCTGGTTTGGTTACTCGCGAGGTAATCAATTGCCGAATTTTTGTAATAAATAATGATGGGGGAGGGATCTTTTCAACCTTGCCACAAAGCGGAGTAGAAGGTTTTGAACGAGTTTTTGGCACACCTCATGGCTTAGATCCGGCAGCAATAGCTAGCTCCATGGGAGTAGCTTCGGTTTCAGTTTCAAATCACAAGGAATTACAGAATGAGCTTGCAAAGCCTGTTGCTGGAATTTCAGTTGTTGTTATTAATACTCCATCACGCGAATCAAATGGCGAAAATTTAAAGAAGATTTATCAGATGATTGATGGAATTTAGCTCAGCGCACTTTTCATCGGAGCAAACTTTGCTTGGCTTTCGGCTAATTCTCGATCAGGATCTGAACCCGCAACGATCCCACACCCAGCAAATAATTTGATTGAACTTCCTTGTATCTGCCCACAACGCAAGGCAATACCCAGTTCACCATCACCAGCTGCATCTATCCAACCGACAGGTCCTGCATAGCGACCTCGCGCTAAACCCTCGATTTCATTTATCAGCGCACTTGCTTTTGTAGTTGGTGTTCCACAGACCGCTGCAGATGGATGAAGCTTTTCGAGAACTGAAAATGAATCAACCTTATTAAGAGTTTCAACAAGTGCGCCGGTAACATCAGTGGCTAAGTGCATGACGTTTGCCAAGTGCAATACAAAAGGGGATTCTGGAACGTTTGTTGATTTACAAAATGGCGCAATCGCATCAGCTACTGAACGCACGGCGTATTCGTGCTCTTCTAAATCCTTTGAGGAACGGGCCAAGGATGCTGCTAGTGCTAAATCTTTTTCGTCATTTCCAGTTTTACTAATTGTTCCCGCAAGCACTCTTGAAGTAATCATTCCGTGAGAAAGACGCATAAGTAATTCAGGAGTAGCTCCTACTAGATCTGAAATTGCAAAATTCCATGTTGAGGGATATTCAATGGAAAGTTTATGTAAAACTTTTCGCGCATCTATTGCAGAATCTGACGTTACATTTATTTCTCGCGCTAAAACCACCTTGTCGACATCGCCCGCCTCGATGCGGGAAATAGCGGTAGAAACTCGCTCTTTCCACTGCTGATCAATCTCAGACTCGTGCTGCCAATTCATAGTGTGAGAAGTAAATTCTGGCCCTCGTTGCGGCAATGTTGGTTGTGGCCCATCACCTATCCAGGTTATCCACGACTTTCCATTTCGAAGTCCAACAACGACTGCTGGTATTACAAGGACGGAGGCATCTTCTGCTGAAAAAGAAAATGATGTAAAGAGAATTGGCCCGGTACCACTTGCATGGACGCTATCTGTAACTTCAAATTTAGATAATTGTTCTTGCCACCAATGACGTGCATCAGCAAAACGAGTGGGACCGCTGACGGTTGTACGAGCGTAAACTCCCCAGCCAACAAGTCCATCGCCGCCGCGAACCCATGCCACTGGGTTATCAGTAGGCAACAAATCAAGAAGTGGAATATGTTCGCTCAAGCGCGATGTTGTAACGGGGATGAAAGAGGTCATAAAGGAGTGTTATGAAATTTTCTTTTGTACAAAACGCCAAAGAATAGGGAGTGAAGTTCCAGCGATTGCTATTTTCAGAACTTCACCAAAAATAAATGGCGTAAGCCCGGCACCAATTGTCCATGACCAGTCTTTGCCTGTGTATTGATGTAACCATAGTAGTCCAAAAGAAAAAATAATTACATTTCCAAGAAGCATCGAAGGCAGAGCAGTTATAAATTTTTGGTCCAAGCGACGTTGTGCCATATAACCAAGTAGTGAAGATGCAACGAGCATGCCGACTAAATAACCACCAGTTGCGCCAACAACTTTTTCAATCCCAAAACTTCCATTTGCAAAAATTGGTGCTCCAGCGATTCCGGCAAGTAAATACACAGCAAATGTTGTAGTGCCAAGAGTTGCCCCGTAAGAAGTTGCAAGAAGTAGAACTCCCAAAGTTTGACCTGTAATTGGAACTGGAGATCCTGGAATTGGCAGCGCCACTTGTGCCAATGCTGAAAGGAATATGACTCCACCTGCGACAAAGAGGGTGCGGGTAAGAACGGTGCTTCGTGGAAAGAGAGAATCACGAAGAGTTGAGGTAGCTAGTGACATGGCGGATTCCTTTCGGCAAGTTGTGGATGAGCCTACTTCAGTGGAGAATATGGCTATGTCTCGCGCCAATTTGAACAAAGATCCCGATGAAGTTGCCGCGATGTTTGATGGAGTGGCCAAGCGTTACGACCTAGTCAATGATTTATTGAGTCTGGGCCAAACTAAAGCGTGGCGCCGAGCTACAACCGCCACTATTGCCCCAACCCCAGGGATGAAAATTCTCGATATTGCCGCTGGAACAGGCTCATCCTCCCAACCTCTCTATGAGGCTGGCGCTGAAGTGATTGCCGCCGATTTCTCCCAAGGAATGCTCGATGCCGGCAAAAAGGCACGTCCACACCTCTCATTTACCAAGGCCGATGCGCTCAATTTGCCCTTTGAGGCCAATACTTTCGATTGCGTGACCATCTCTTTTGGCCTTCGAAACACAAACGATGTCGATAAGGCGCTCGCAGAGGCGCTTCGGGTGACTAAATCCGGAGGCCACCTTGTTGTAGCCGAGTTCTCCCAGCCAACATCTCGAATTTTTCGCACTATATATATGAATTATTTGATGAAGGCCCTGCCCATCATTGCTCGCCGGACTTCCTCGAATCCCGATGCTTATATTTACTTGGCCGAATCGATTCGTGCATGGCCAAACCAAGTAGTCCTCGCTGCCAAAATTCAGACTGCCGGTTGGAGCCAGGTTGGCTGGCAAAATCTCACTTTCGGAGTTGTCGCAGTTCACAGGGCGGTAAAGGCTTAGCGGTCACTGGCATAGGCCTAGCGACTCTAAGATTTGGGACGTGGCTGTGACATCAAATCCGTATATCCCGATTTTCGCTATTGCCGCTTTTGGCTTCGGTTTTGCAGCTTTTTCACTTGTAGCCGCCGCACTGACTGGACCTGCTCGCTATAACAGAGCGAAGGCAGATGCATACGAATGTGGAATCGAACCTTCTCCACAAGCGGCAGAAGGTGGACGTTTTCCCGTTAAATATTTCCTTACAGCGATGCTCTTTATTATTTTTGATATAGAAATTGTTTTCCTTTATCCATGGGCTGTTTCATTTGATCACCTTGGAGTTTTTGGTCTTGTTGAAATGGCAATTTTTATTGCAACAGTATTTGTTGCATACGCGTACGTCTGGCGTCGTGGTGGATTGGAATGGGACTAAGCAATGGGTTTAGAAGAAAAATTACCTAGCGGTTTAGTTTTAACTTCAGTTGAAAAACTTGCTGGTTATATGCGTAAAAATTCTTTATGGCCAGCAACTTTTGGATTGGCATGCTGCGCAATTGAAATGATGGCAGCTGGTGCAGGTCGTTATGACTTAGCTCGTTTTGGAATGGAAGTTTTTCGCGCATCCCCACGTCAAGCAGACCTCATGATTGTTGCTGGTCGAGTTTCAAACAAAATGGCGCCAGTTCTTCGCCAAATTTATGATCAAATGGCTGCACCAAAATGGGTTATTGCAATGGGTGCATGTGCATCTTCAGGCGGAATGTTCAACAACTACGCAATTGTTCAAGGCGTAGATCACGTTGTTCCAGTTGATATTTATTTGCCAGGATGCCCGCCACGTCCTGAAATGTTGATGGATGCAATTTTGAAATTGCACGAACACATCAACGATGAAAAATTAGGGCCTAATCGCGAAAAGATTATCAAGGAAGTTGAACTCGCAGCGATGAACGCAGTTCCAACTCAGAATATGAAGGGTCTGCTCGCATAATGAGTTCAGAACAGGGAATGTTTGGAACACACGGAACCGGAGACACCTCTGGTTACGGTGGACTGGTCCGTTCCGCAGCATCCACTGGCTCGTCGGAGCGTCCCTATGGCAGTTACTTTGATTCAGTCACCGATGATTTAGAGCGCGCTTATCCAGATTTTGCGGATGCAATTGAGCGCGTAGTAGTTGATCGTGGCGAACTCACACTTCACATTAAAGTTTCACGACTTGTTGAAGTTTCTTTAATTCTTCGTGACAAACTTAAGTTTGAAATGTGTCTTGGTGTTTCTGGTGTTCACTATCCAGAGGATAAGAATCGCGAGCTACATGCGGTATATCCATTGCTCTCAATGACAAATAATCAAAGAATTCGTTTAGAGGTCAGCGTTCCAGATTCGAACCCACACATTCCTTCACTTGTAGAAGTATGGGCTGGTAATAATTGGAATGAACGCGAGACTTTTGACATGTTTGGAATTGTTTTCGATGGTCACCCAGGGCTTACAAGAATATTAATGCCAGACGATTGGCAAGGACACCCACAACGTAAAGATTATGCACTCGGTGGAATTAGCGTTGAGTACAAAGGTGCAACAACTCCAGCTCCAGATGAGCGGAGGTCATATCGATGAGTTCATACACAGATCCTTATGCATCCTCACGCGAGACAACTGAAGGAACTGTTTTCTCTGTCACGGGCGGAGATTGGGATTCACTTGTTACTGAAATTGGACAAGCAAAAGAAGAACGTGTTGTCGTCAACATGGGGCCGCAACACCCTTCCACTCACGGAGTGCTTCGCCTAGTACTCGAACTCGAAGGCGAAACAGTTACAGAAGTTCGATGCGGAATTGGTTATCTGCATACAGGTATCGAAAAAAATATTGAGTTTCGCAACTGGACTCAAGGTGTCACTTTTGTAACACGTATGGATTATTTGGCGCCGCTCTTCAATGAAACGGCCTATTGCTTAGGTGTTGAAAAATTGCTTGGTATTACTAATGATGTGCCAGAGCGTGCAAGCGTTATTCGCGTACTCATGATGGAACTCAATCGAATTTCTTCACACATGGTTGCACTTGGAACTGGCGCCCTTGAACTTGGCGCACTTTCACCAATGATTTTTTGCTTCCGGGAACGTGAAAAAGTGCTCGATGTTTTTGAAATGATCTCTGGACTTCGTATGAATATGGCCTATATTCGTCCTGGAGGACTGCAACAAGATTTACCTGCAGGAGCTCTTGCGAAGATTCGAGCCACTGTAAAAGATTTGCGTAAGTCATTTAAAGACAACGAAAAACTTCTCGTTGGCAATTCAATTTGGATGAAACGCACAGAGGGTATTGGTTATTTAGATTTAGCTGGCGCAACAACTCTTGGCGTTACTGGCCCAGTACTTCGCTCTACTGGTTTGCCTTGGGATCTTCGCAAAGTGCAGCCATATTGCGGTTATGAGAATTACAAATTCGATGTTGTAACCGCTGATACCTGCGATGTTTATGGCCGTTTCTTAATTCGCGTTAATGAACTTGAGCAATCACTTCGCATCATCGAACAAGCAGTTGATAAGTTAGAAAAACTTGAAGGTGCTCCAGTAATGGTTGAAGATAAGAAAATTGCATGGCCAGCACAATTGGCTTTAGGTGGAGATGGACTAGGTAACTCGCTCGATCACATTCGCGAAATTATGGGCACTTCAATGGAATCACTTATTCACCACTTTAAATTAGTGACAGAAGGATTCCGAGTTCCTGCTGGCCAGGTATATGCAGCCGTTGAATCTCCACGTGGAGAACTTGGTGCACATGTTGTATCTGATGGCGGAACTCGCCCATATCGAGTTCATTTCCGTGAACCATCTTTCAATAATTTACAGTCGACTTCTGCAATGTGTGAAGGCAGCATGGTTGCAGACATCATTGGTGCTGTTGCATCTATCGATCCTGTCATGGGAGGGGTAGACCGCTAATGTCATTTACCGATAAAGATTTAGTAACTATGGAATCAATCATCAAGCGCTATCCACGCTCACGTTCAGCGATAATGCCTCTTTTGCATTATGTGCAATCACTGGCTGGATACGTCACTAATGAAGGTATTGAACTGATTGCAAAATTACTTGAATTAGAAACTGCAGAAGTTACTGCTGTTTCAACTTTTTACACACAATACAAACGCAAACCTGTTGGTGAATACCATGTTGGAGTTTGCACAAATACTTTGTGTGCAGTTATGGGTGGGGATGCAATATTTGCAGGCCTCAAAGAGCACTTAGGTATTGAAAATGATGGCGTAACTACCGATGGAAAAGTTTCGCTAGAGCATATTGAATGCAATGCAGCTTGTGACTACGCACCCGTTGTTATGGCCAACTGGGAGTTCTACGACAACCAAACTGTTGAATCTGCAAAGGATCTCGTCGATGGAATGCGCGCAGGTAATCCACCTGTACCAACACGTGGACCTAATTCACTTGTCACTTGGAAAGAAGCGTCAGCAGTACTTGCTGGAATCAATGACGGAAAAGCTCATGAAGGTTTACAAGCTGGTGCACCAACATTACTTGGACTAAAACTTTCGAAAGAGGGCAAATAATGACAAAACTAGCCCCAGTTCTTTCTGCGCATTGGGATGAAAAAGATTCATTCACAATCGAGGCATACACGCGCCATGGTGGATACAAAGCTTCTAAAAAAGCTTTGGCCATGGATCCTGATGCAGTTATCCAATTAGTAAAAGATTCTGGTTTACGCGGTCGCGGCGGCGCGGGCTTCCCAACTGGAATGAAGTGGGGATTTATTCCGCAAGGCGATAACAAAGATCATTATCTTGTTGTCAACGCAGATGAATCAGAGCCAGGTACGTGTAAAGATACGCCGCTGCTTCTTGCAAATCCACACGTTCTAATTGAAGGTTGCATCATTGCCTGCCATGCGATTCGCGCAAAACATGCATTCATTTATATTCGCGGTGAAGTTACACATGTTGTCCGCCGCCTCAACCAAGCAATTGAAGATGCTTATAAAGCAGGCCATCTTGGTAACGGAATCGAATTAGTTCTCCATGTTGGCGCTGGTGCATATATTTGTGGTGAAGAGACCGCACTACTTGATTCACTCGAAGGTTTCCGTGGTCAACCACGTTTGCGCCCACCATTTCCAGCAATCGCAGGTTTGTATGCGCGACCAACAGTTGTGAATAATGTTGAATCAATCGCATCTGTGCCAGCAATTATTGAAAATGGCGCAGAGTGGTATCAAGCAATGGGTACTGAAAAAAGTAAAGGAACAACGCTTTATTCACTCTCTGGTCACGTGAAGAATCCTGGCCAATTTGAAGCTCCACTGGGAATTACATTGCGAGAAATTTTGGAACTCTCTGGTGGAATTCGAAGCGGGCACACCCTCAAATTTTGGACTCCTGGTGGTTCTTCAACTCCACTATTCACTGCGCAACATTTAGATGTTCCATTGGATTACGAAGGCGTATCAGCTGCAGGGTCAATGCTTGGTACAAAAGCACTTCAGATTTTTGATGAAACCACTTGCGTTGTTCGCGCGGTATTGCGATGGACCGAGTTCTATAAGCATGAATCGTGCGGAAAATGTACGCCATGTCGCGAAGGCACATGGTGGTTAGTTCAGATTCTTAGAGATTTAGAAAACGGAAAAGGTAGTGAAGCTGATCTCGCTAAATTACTTGATCTATGCGACAACATCATGGGTCGTTCATTCTGTGCTCTTGGAGATGGTGCAACCAGCCCAATTACATCGTCAATCAAATATTTCCGTGATGAATATATCGCGCACGTGACTCAAGAATCTTGCCCCTTTGATCCAGTTGCCTCAACTCTTTTTGAAGGTGCAAGCAAATGACAACCACTGAAATGGTCGACATGATTAGTCTTGTCATTGATGGATTTGAAGTAAGTGTTCCAAAAGGCACACTCGTTATACGTGCAGCTGAAAAATTAGGAATTCAAATCCCACGTTTCTGTGATCACCCGTTACTAGATCCAGTTGGTGCTTGTCGTCAGTGTTTAGTGGATATTGAAATCAATGGCCGTGCATTTCCAAAACCACAAGCTTCATGCACGATTCCAGTTGAACCAGGAATGATTGTGAAAACTCAATTGACTTCTTCTGTTGCAGAAAAAGCGCAGCGCGGAGTCATGGAACTCTTACTCATGAACCACCCACTGGATTGTCCAGTCTGCGATAAGGGTGGCGAGTGCCCATTGCAAAACCAGGCAATGAGTAATGGACAAGGTGAATCACGTTTTGAAGGCGCAAAGCGCACATTTCAAAAACCAATTAATATTTCATCGCAGGTTCTGCTCGATCGTGAACGTTGCGTCTTATGCGCGCGCTGTACTCGCTTTTCAGAACAAATTGCAAGTGATCCATTTATTACTCTCAACGAACGTGGTGCTCTTCAACAAGTTGGTATCTACGAGAAGCAACCATTTGAGTCTTATTTTTCTGGAAATGCGGTTCAAATTTGTCCTGTTGGCGCACTCACTGGCGCGTCATATCGATTCCGTGCACGCCCATTCGATCTAGTATCAACACCATCAGCATGTGAGCACTGCGCATCTGGTTGCGATATGCGCACGGATGTTCGTCGTGGAAAAACACTTCGCCGACTTGCTGGCGATGATGCGCTTGTAAATGAAGAATGGAATTGCGACAAAGGTCGCTGGGCTTTCAAATATGTAACTGCAACAGATCGTTTGACGACTCCGATGATTCGAAATAGCGATGGTGTTTTAGTTCAAGCATCATGGCCAGAAGCACTTGCAGCGGCAGCAGCGGGACTATCTGGACACAAGAGCGCTGTACTTGTCGGCGGTCGCGCGACATATGAAGATGCCTACGGATACTCTAAATTTGCTCGAATTGCACTTGCTACAAATGATATTGATTTCCGTGCCCGACTTTCATCCGATGAAGAACGCGAATTTTTAGCAGCACATATTGTCGGTTCGACAACTACGTATCGCGATATTGATACAGCCGATCGAGTTCTTTTAGTCGCGTTTGAACCAGAAGAAGAATCACCAATTGTCTTCTTGCGACTCAATAAGCAATTCCGCAAGCGTGCACTTAAAGTTACGACAATCGCAACGAAACTTTCAATTGGAGTTGAAAAACTCAATGGAGAATTCATCAAGGTAGCACCTGGCGCAGAGGCAAGTGCGTTGAGTTCACAAGCTCTTACAAATAAATCTGTAATTCTCGTTGGTGAACGCGCAAGCGAAAGTGCTGGATTACTCAGTGCAGTTGCTGCCTTAGCGCAAACAAGTGGCGCAAAACTTGCATGGATTCCTCGCCGCGCAGGTGAACGTGGAGCACTTGAAGCAGGGGCGATTGGAAATCTATTACCAGGCGGTCGTCCTGTTAGTGATGCGTCAGCTCGCGTTGATATTGCAACAGCATGGAATACAGATTCACTGCCAAGTGATATAGGTAAGAACACAAATGAAATTATTAATGCGGTAAATAGCGGTTCAATAGGTGCATTGCTTATCGGTGGAGTCGATCCACTAGATAATGAAATGAGTGCGCAAACACTTGCCGCTCTTGAGAAAGCATTTGTTGTAAGTCTCGAAATTGCTCCAAGCATGGTGACTGAGCGAGCAGATGTTATTTTGCCAGTGGCAGCAGTTACTGAAAAGAGTGGTTCATTCCTCAACTGGGAGGGCCGCCCACGTGCTTTCGATAGTGCGGTGACAGAGACTCATAATCGCAGTGATCTACGAATTCTTTCGATGGTTGCGGATCAGATGAATCGCACAATTTCACTGGGAACAGTTACTGCCGCTGCTAAGGAAATTGCATCACTGGGTCGTTGGGATGGCGCCAAAGTTTCAATAACAAAAGTTTCTGCCCCGTCTGTTCCATCAATTTCTGCAGATGAAGCAATCATCACTTCATGGCGTCGTTTACTTGATTTAGGTACTCTGCAAAAGGGTGAAGATAATCTTGCAGCAACATCACGGCGTACCGTTGCAGTTATTTCGCCAAAGCGCGCGCAAGTATTGGGAGTCAGTGATGGCGATACCTTGAGAATCTCTACCCAATATGGTTCGGTAACTTTGCCAGCACTTGTTGAAGATATTCACGATGATGCAGTGTGGGCGCCACGCAATTCACGTGGTTCACAATTACTTTCACAACTCGGTATTGCCCACGGTGCAGTAGTAAAGGTGGCGAAGGTATGAGCACTACAGCGCAACTCATCGGAGCTGATCCAGGCTGGCTCATAATTGTAAAAGCGGCACTCGTGTTTATCGTTTGTGTAGTTCTAACAATTATGTCGGTGTGGGGAGAACGCCGCATTGTTGCCCGTATGCAACAACGTTCTGGTCCAAATCGTGTTGGTAAGTTTGGATTACTTCAAGCTTTAGCCGATGGAGTAAAGCTTGCATTGAAAGAAGATTTAATCCCTGCTGCGGCAGATAAAGTTGTATTTATTCTTGCTCCAATAATTAGTGCAACTACTTGCTTTATGTCATTTGCGGTTATCCCAATAACAGGTGAAGTCACCCTCTTTGGACACAAAACGGCAATGCAACTCACTGATATTCCAGTCGGCGTACTTTATGTTCTTGCAATTGCATCAGTTGGCGTTTATGGAATCGTGCTTGCGGGATGGTCCTCAGGATCGACATACCCGCTACTAGGTGGACTTCGTTCTAGTGCACAAGTTATTTCATATGAAATTGCAATGGGACTTTCACTTGTTGCAGTCTTTATTTACTCAGGTTCGATGTCGACATCTGACATCGTGGCTGCGCAAGGTAAGTGGTGGTACGCGGTAGTTCTCTTCCCATCATTCGTTATTTATTGCATTTCTATGGTTGGTGAAACAAACCGAGCTCCCTTTGACTTGGCCGAGGCTGAAGGTGAACTCGTAGGTGGATTCCACACTGAATATTCATCGCTCAAATTCGCACTTTTCTTCTTAGCAGAATATGTAAATATCATTGCAGTATCTGCACTCGCAACAACTCTTTTCCTTGGCGGATATCACGCACTTCCAGGTCTTGGATTTACAGAGACGTGGCTTGGCGGTTGGTTTACCTTGATTTGGTTCTTCATCAAGGTTCTATTCTTCTTCTTCATATTTGTATGGCTACGTGGAACATTGCCTCGTTTGCGCTATGACCAGTTCATGCAATTTGGCTGGAAAGTTCTTATCCCTGTTTCAATTCTTTGGATTCTTGTGGTTGCAACGTTGCGCGTTCTCTCACTCCAGGGAGCATCCAGAGCAGTTGTACTTGCCTTTGCTATTGGAATTGTAATTATTGTAATGGCTGTAAATATTCTCTTTGAAAATTCAAAAACTAAAAAGAAAAATATGCCGGTAGCGCAATCAGCCAAACCTTCATTCGCTGTTCCAGAGTTACCTATCCAAGTCTCATCCATTAACGTGTCACAGAAGGGGGGCGATCGTGTCTGATCAGATTGAACCAATCGCACCGCGCGAGATAAGTGTCCATGATGTTGAATTCGAGCAAGTTGTTCAGAATGGTCCCAAAGGATTTTTCGATCAACTTCAAGGTTTTTGGGTTACCTTCATTACGATGTTCAAGAAGGTCAACACTGTTCAATACCCAGAAGAAAAAGAACCTACAGCAGAGCGCTTTCATGGCCGTCATCAACTCAATCGCCACGAAGATGGTTTAGAGAAATGTATTGGCTGCGAACTTTGCGCTTGGGCCTGCCCTGCAGATGCAATTCTTGTTGAAGGCGCAGATAACACTGAAGATAATCGGATGTCACCAGGTGAGCGTTACGGCAAGGTCTATCAGATCAACTACTTACGTTGCGTTTTTTGTGGACTATGCATCGAAGCTTGCCCAACTCGTGCACTGACAATGACTAATGAATATGAATTAGCAGATGATTCACGAAGTAAATTAATTTTCGAAAAGGCTGACTTACTAGCGCCTTTGCGTCAAGGAATGTTGATGCCTCCGCACCCTATGTATCCAGATATGGAAGACGTGAATTATTATCGTGGTGATGTAAAAGGGTCACATCCATCTCAGGATGTTCAAAAATGATTAATCTGGCAACGTCGTTAGGACAAACACAGACTCCTGAAGCTGTTATGTTTTGGATTCTGGGACCTAGCGCAGTCCTTGCAGCTCTTGGAATGTTGCTAGTAAAAAAGGCCGTTCACTCAGCAATTCTTCTCGCTTGGGTAATGATTACTTTGGCAATTTTCTATATTGCACAAGATGCAGTTTTTCTAGGAATTGTGCAAATTGTTGTTTACACAGGCGCCGTCATGATGCTCTTTCTTTTTATTCTTATGCTTGTTGGCGTCGATTCTGCTGATTCACTTACAGAAACAATTCCAGGGTTGCGGCCAATAGCAATAACAGCAGCAATCGGTTTTGGTGGTTTATTAGTATCGCTTTTAGGCCGCGCAACTCTTGGTCGACAGATGGTCGGGCTCACTGTCGCAAATACTGATGGAAATGTTCAAGAATTAGCTAAGAAATTATTCTCAACATATGTATGGCCATTTGAAGTTGTTTCAGCCCTTCTCATCACCGCAGCCCTTGGTGCAATGGTTTTGGCGCATCATCAACGCACAATCATTCGTCCAACTCAACGTGAACAATCCATCAATCGTTTTCGTGGCGACTCAATGGCATCAGCTGCAGGATTACCTGGACCAGGCGTTTTTGCCCGTCACAATGCAGTCGATGTACCCGCTCTACTGCCAGATGGAAGTGCGGCAGCTGCATCAATTAGTGCAACGCTAAAAGCTCGTGGAGATGTTATTGATTCTCGGATATTCGAATTGAGTGAAGTTGATACAAGCGTGGAGGAGGAGAAGTAATGAATGCCGCTAATTATCTTTATGTCTCAGCACTCCTCTTTACAATCGGGGCTGTCGGAGTTGTCGTTCGCCGAAATGCAATTGTTGTATTTATGTGTGTTGAACTTATGCTCAATGCAGCAAATCTCGCGTTTGTAACTTTCTCTCGCATCAATGGCAATCTTGATGGCCAAGTGGTGGCCTTCTTTACGATGGTCGTAGCTGCCTGTGAAGTTGTGGTTGGTCTTGCAATTATCGTGACGATTTATCGCTCGCGCCGATCGGCATCCGTTGACGATGCTAGTTTGTTGAAGCGATAACGATGCTGATCAATAACGGTCTCGTCTACCTCATTGCGCTGCCACTGGCAGGAGCTGCAATTCTTCTTCTTGCAGGGCGTCGCTCAGATAAATGGGGACACATACTTGCAACACTACTTTCGGCGGCATCTTTTAGCGTCGGACTTCTACAACTCTCTCAAATGCTTGCTCGTCCAACAGGACAACGCGCAGTAGAACAGAAACTCTTTGAGTGGATTTCAGTTGGAACTTTTAAAGTCGATGCCGGGCTGATGCTCGATCAACTTTCAATTTGTTTCGTACTCCTCATTACTGGCGTTGGAACACTTATTCACATCTATTCAATCTCTTATATGTCTCATGATCATGATCGTCGCCGTTTCTTTGCCTACCTCAATCTTTTTATTGCAGCGATGCTCCTATTAGTTCTCGGTAATTCATATCTCAATCTTTATGTTGGTTGGGAAGGTGTTGGCCTAGCTTCATATTTACTTATTGGATTTTGGAATCAAAAACCTGCATATGCAACTGCATCCAAGAAGGCATTCATCATGAACCGTGTAGGTGATATGGGTCTTTCGTTTGCAATTATGATTGCCTTTGCATCCTTAGGAACGTTTTCATTTGCAGGAATTAAAGAAGCCGCTCCACACGCTTCCACTGCATCCCTCACAGCAATTGGAATTATGTTGTTAGTTGCCGCAACAGGAAAATCAGCACAGTTCCCATTACAGGCATGGCTAGGTGATGCGATGGCTGGCCCAACACCAGTTTCAGCCTTGATTCACGCAGCGACCATGGTTACTGCTGGTGTGTATCTCATTACTCGTTCTAACTTTATTTTTGATGCGGCGCCAACTGCACAACTTCTAGTGATCATTGTTGGTGCAATAACACTTCTTTTTGGTGCAGTAATCGGTACCGCTAAAGATGACATCAAGAAAGCGTTAGCCGCTTCAACGATGTCTCAGATTGGTTACATGATTTTGGGTGCCGGTCTTGGCCCTGTTGGTTACGCCTTTGCAATCATGCACCTACTTACTCACGGATTTTTCAAAGCCGGAATGTTCCTTGGAGCAGGTTCAGTAATGCACGGCATGGATGATGAAGTGAATATGCGCAAATATGGAAATCTTCGTAAGTTCATGCCAATAACTTTTGTAACTTTTGGTTTGGGATATTTAGCAATCCTTGGAGTTCCACCTTTTGCAGGTTTCTATTCCAAAGACAAAATTATTGAGACAGCTTTCAATGCTGGGGGAATTAGAGGTCTTCTCATTGGTAGCGCAGCGTTGTTAGGTGCAGGACTTACTGCTTTCTACATGACGCGCGTCATGATTCTTACTTTCACTGGCGCACCACGTTGGGATGAAAAAGCGCATCCACATGAATCACCAATACTTATGTGGCTACCGATGGCAATTCTTGCAATTGGTTCGGTCTCTTCTGGATTCTTACTATCGCGCGGTAATGCATTAGTGAATTGGCTTGCACCACTCTTTGCCGAACATGCTGAAAAGGCTGAAGTATTAAAGCCTGTAGTCGTTACTTCCTTAGCGCTTCTTATGGTTGTTATCGGTGTTGTTATTGCTTTCATGAAGTACTCACGAGGCGAAGTTTCAAGTGTTGCTCCAGAAGATGTATCAGCGCTAACCAAGATAGTTCGCCGTGATCTGCTGCAAGATGATTTCAATGAAGCAGTCTTCATGCGCACGGGACAAGGAATTACAAATACTCTTGTGAAAACTGACGAGCTCGTTATTGATGGATTAGTGCGAGGAGTAGGAAGTGCGGCACTCGGTTCGGCTGGAGCTCTTCGTAAGAGTCAGACTGGTTTCGTACGTAGTTATGCCGCATGGATTTTGCTTGGTGCAGTTGTACTCGTTGCAGCGATTTGGTTGGTGACACTATAATGACACTTTCACTGACATTACTTATGGCATTGCCATTATTTGGCGCTGCAGTCTTATCAGCGCTTCCAAAAACTAATGCTCTGCTTGCAAAACAGGTTGCATTGGGTACAACACTTGTATCCGCGGCGGTAACTATTGGTATCGCAGTTCAATTCCAGCGCGACAATATCGACCTTCAATTTGTTGAGAGCCATCAGTGGATTCCATCATTTGGAATTAATTATGCAGTAGGTCTCGATGGAATATCACTTGTACTCATTTTGATGACTGCAGTTCTGGCACCGATTGTGGTGCTTGCTGGTTGGAATGAATCCCAGAGTGGACGCTGGTCCACAAAGACTTTCTACATTCTTATTCTTGTTCTTGAGATGATGGCCATTGGCGTCTTCGCTGCAACGGATGTTTTCCTCTTCTATGTATTTTTCGAAGCGATGTTGGTACCTGTCTACTTCCTCATTGGTGGTTACGGAACAGGGAAACGATCAGCTGCTGCTGTGAAATTCCTTTTGTACAGCCTTTTTGGTGGGCTTTTGATGCTCGCATCGATTATTGCCCTTTATGTTCTCTCCGGAGAACAAGGTGGACATACATTTGATACGCAAGCGCTCTCGCATTTACACATGAGTTCGATGACTCAAAATCTTTTATTCCTTGGTTTCTTTATTGCATTCGCGATCAAGGCTCCATTGTGGCCATTCCACACCTGGTTACCGGATGCTGCAGATGCTGCGACACCTGGTACATCAGTCCTTTTACTTGGTGTTCTCGACAAAGTCGGAACATTCGGAATGATTCGTTATTGCCTCACTCTTTTTCCAAATGCCACAAAAACATTTACTCCAACAATCATCGTGCTTGCAGTTATTTCAATAATTTATGGTGCTTTCCTCGCAATTGGTCAGAAAGATATAAAGCGCTTAATCGCATTTACCTCTATTTCGCACTTCGGCTTCATTACTTTGGGAATTTTCGCGATGACTAGCCAAGGACATAGTGGAGCAACTCTCTATATGTTCAACCATGGTTTCTCAACTGCTGCCCTATTCCTCGTTGCTGGCTGGATGAGTTCTCGTCGTGGTTCATCAACTATTGCTGATTTTGGTGGCTTACAGCGAGTTACACCAGTGATGGCATGGTCTTTCTTCTTTGCTGGAATGTCGAGCCTTGCATTGCCAGGATTATCAAGTTTCGTATCAGAATTCTTAGTTCTAGTAGGGACATTTACTCGATATCCAGTTGCAGCAGTGATTGCAACTTTCGGAATTGTTTTAGCTGCCCTCTACATTCTGATTCCGGTGCAACGTGCATTGCATGGACCAACAACACCAGGCAATGAGAACCTTTCAGATTTGACCCTTCGGGAAAAAATTGCAATTACGCCCGTCATAGCAATCATTCTTTTCTTAGGTTTCTATCCATCACCACTTCTCAAAGTTATTAACCCTGCTGCAACGCATGTGATTTCACAATTGGGATTTTCTGATCCTGCTCCAACTCAATTGGGAGGGAAGTAAGAAATGAAATTTACGACGCCAGTACTTGATTATGCGATTTTGTCTCCTATCCTCATTGTTTTAGCAGGCGCACTCATCGGGGTCATGATTGAGGCCTTCCTTAGCAAGACTCGTCGCCCGATAGTGCAGCTAATTCTCACGCTAGGAACTTTGCTTATTGCACTTGTTCAAGTCTTTAGAATTAGAAATACCACTTCGCTAAGTGCTGCAATGGGTTCGGTTATATTTGATGGTCCAGCTTTCTTATTACAGATGACGATACTTATTATTTCTATCATCTCCATTTTCCTTATTGCAGATAATGAGAACTTCACAGCCCTTGCTGCCGCTCTGCCTGGTTCTATTGAAGAGCAGGAAGCAACCTGCAAAGGAAATCAAGTAACTGAGGTTTACCCACTTACACTTTTTGCTGTTGCTGGAATGTTGCTCTTTCCCATCGCTAGTGATCTCATCACTCTCTTCGTCGCACTTGAAATGCTTTCGCTACCTCTTTATTTGATGGCTGGGCTATCGCGCCGTCGTCGCTTGATGTCACAAGAAGCTGCACTTAAGTATTTCCTTCTAGGGGCATTTTCATCGGCATTCTTCCTTTTTGGAGCTGCTTATCTTTATGGTTATTCGGGCCTAATTTCATTCGCTGGAATTCGAGAGTCCATAGTTGGCGGTACGGGTAATGATGTTTTCTTATTGATAGGTATCGCATTTCTTTCAGTGGGACTTCTTTTCAAAGTTGGTGCAGTTCCATTCCATGCATGGTCACCAGATGTGTATCAAGGTGCACCTACTGCTGTAACTGCATTTATGGCAGCTGCGACAAAAGTGGCTGCATTCGGCGCGATGCTTCGTATTTATTACACGGTCTTTGCTAATGCACAATGGAGTTGGTCGCCACTCCTGTCAGTAATTGCAATAATCACAATGCTCTTTGGATCATTTGTTGCAATTGCACAACGTGATGTAAAACGCATGCTTGCTTATTCTTCAATTGCTCATGCTGGTTTCTTAATCACAGGTGTCATTGCGCTAAATAAGGCTGGACTATCCGCTTCAATCTTTTATCTATTCGCATATGGCATCGCTACTGTTGGGGCATTCGCAATCGTGACATTGGTTCGCGATTCCGCAGGTGAAGTCAGCGATCTCAATCGTTGGGCTGGGCTTGGAAAACGTTCACCATGGGTCGCGACTATTTTCGCGTTTTTCTTATTAGCTTTTGCAGGAATTCCATTGACTAGCGGATTCATTGGAAAGTTTTCAATCTTCTCGGCAGCATATGAGAGCGGAGCAAAATCGGTTGTTATTGCGGGTGTGCTCTCTAGTGCGATTGCAGCATTCTTCTATATCCGCGTGATTGTGCTTATGTTTTTCACTGACTCACACGAAGATGCAACAACTGTCGTAATACCTTCTGTTTTGACCCGAATCACTGTTATCGTCTCTTTTGTGATCACAGTGGCCCTTGGTGTTTATCCAGCACCGCTTATTGATTTCATCAATAAGTTCGCAATCTTTATTCGCTAATGCCAAGTATCAGCATTCCAGATGTCTCACCTCTGTTAGAGGCAGAACTTGAAATTTCGATGGAGCGCGTTGAAGCACTTCTGCGCAGTCATATCGAAGGTGACTACCCGCTCGTTGTTGAAACATCACGTCACTTAGTTGAAGCAGGTGGCAAACGTTTGCGCCCATTATTGACACTAATTACAGCGCAATTTGGTGATCCAAGTACGCGAGGAATTATTGAAGCTGCCGTTGTTTGCGAGCTTACGCATTTAGCAACGCTCTATCACGATGATGTTATGGATGAGGCACCACTTCGCCGAGGAGTTGAGAGCGCAAATAATCGCTGGGGTAACACAATTGCAATTCTTACCGGTGACTATTTATTTGCTAAGGCTTCAGATTTATTGGCTGATCTGGGAACTGATGCTGTGCGCTTGCAAGCACGCACCTTTGAGAGATTAGTTATCGGACAAATAACTGAAACACAAGGTCCACAAAATGGCGAAGATCCACTAGAACATTATTTGAAAGTTGTTGCAGATAAGACGGGTTCTCTCATCGCAACGAGTGCAAGATTCGGTGCAATGCTCTCTGGTGCAAGTAGAGAAGTTACGGAAACGGTCACTAAGTTTGGTGAAAAAATTGGTATTGCCTTTCAACTTGCCGATGATGTTATCGATATTGCAAGTGAATCCAGCGAATCAGGTAAGACACCGGGCACTGATCTTCGGGAAGGAGTGCCTACTCTTGTAACTCTCAACGTTATGAAATCAACGGATAAGGCTGATAAAGAGTTACAAAACTTATTAAAGAAGCCAATTAAAGATACTAAGACCGTGAATCAAGTTCTCAAAGCACTTCGCAATCACAAGGCCCTTGATCAATCACGATTGCAATTACACCAAGTAGCTCGCGAGGCTCGCGAGGCTCTAGGTCCTCTTCCGGTCAGTGATGCATCGGCTGCGCTATTTTCTTTATGCGACGCCGTTATCGACCGTTCTGTTTGATTTTACTAAATCAACGCCAAGTGTGATTAGGGCTATCCAAATAATAATAAATCCTGCCCAACGCGCTGTTGGCATTGGTTCGTGTTTGAGCCACACCCCTAAAGAGAATTGAATTGTTGGTGTTATATATTGCAGTAAGCCAATGATGGAATATGGCAATCGAGTTGTAGACCCATTGAATAATAACAATGGTATTGCAGTAACAATTCCTGCACTTATGAGCAAAATACTTCCACCTACATGTTGACCAAGCTGGCCTGTTCCTTCGATTCCCAACCAAATGAGGTAACCACCGTAAAAGGGCAATGAAAGAGTTGTTTCAACCGTCAAACCTTCGAGTGCTCCTAAATTCAATTGTTTCTTTACTAAGCCATATGAACCCCACGAAAGAGCGAGGGCTAACGCAATCCATGGCAGGCGACCGTAATCGTAGGTAAGTACTACAACTCCAATCGCAGCTATAGAAACAGAAACCCACTGTAATTTGCGCATTTTCTCTTTCAGCAAGATAACTCCGAAA
This sequence comes from Actinomycetota bacterium, assembly GCA_947451045.1. Taxonomy (GTDB): domain Bacteria; phylum Actinomycetota; class Actinomycetes; order Nanopelagicales; family Nanopelagicaceae; genus Planktophila. The sequence continues at coordinate 20,423 of CANFXM010000020.1, forward strand.
GCAATAATGATCAGCGGATTGATGTAATAACCAAGAGCCGCTTCCACAACATGATCATGATTTACAGCCCAGATATAAGTAATCCAGTTGATAGAAATCAGAATCGTTGAAAGCACCAAGCGAGCAACGACGGTAGGTTTTTTGAAGAGCGCGAATGTTGATTTCAATTTTTTGCCAAGAGCTAATGCGACTAGACAGAACGCTAAGGTCCACACAGCACGATGTGAAACAATTTCGAGTGCAGTGGCGGGCTTTAGAAGCGGCCAATACAGCGGGAAGAGTCCCCACAAAACATATGAACTGACTCCGAAGAGCAGACCTAACTTATAGCGACTCAATTATCTGTAATTCGTAAATTGAACAGCAAATTCCCAAGGTGCATCTTTGACCATTTGGATTGCCTCTTGCAGATCATCGCGACTCTTGGAGGTAACTCGAAGTTCATCGCCTTGGATCTGTGTCTTCAAACTCTTAGGGCCTTCATCTCGCAAAAACTTAGCAATTTTTTTTGCATTTTCAGTCGAGATTCCTTCTTTCAAAGGACATGCAATTTTATAAATTTTTCCACTGAGTTGTGGGGGAGTTGGGTCTAAATGCTTGAGTGATACTCCGCGCTTAATCATTTTATCTTTGACAACATCGAGTGCGGCCTTAGCGCGCTCTTCCGTATCAGCTTCAATCGAAATCTTTTCACCCTCTAATTCAATTTTTGATCCTGTATTTTTGAAATCAAATCGTGTATCAATTTCACGGATGGCTTGATTGATTGCGTTATCTAATTCCATGCGATCGATCTTGGAAGTTATGTCGAAACTACTATCTGCTGCCACGGTATTGGCTCCTATTCATCCATCGAAAAGGCGGAGTGCACGCCTAGATGCCAAAGGTATCCTTTCATCGCATACATTCCATAATCTCCCATTATTTCCAAGCGCATTCCCCTAAGATTCGAATATGAAAAAGGCGCCGGCAACAGGGATCAATTCCGTGGCCAAGCGACTCGTAGGGCGCAGAGATTCAGTCCTGGAACGCAAAAATATTCGTGATTCGTTGGTTTCAGTTGCAGGTTCAATCGGTCGCCCGGTCAGTGATCTTGAAGGTCGTAATATTGGCAAACTTGTCGATGTCGTTGTCAGACATGGTGAAGCAACCTACCCACCTGTATCCGGAATTATTGTCAAAGTTGGACAAAGAAAGTCATTTATTGATGCAAAAACCATTTCTCGCTTTTCGCATGATGAGATTCGGCTCTCTTCTACCAAAATAAATTTGCAAGAATATGAACGCCGTGAAGGTGAATCACTGCTGGATGCTGACGTGCTAGATCATCAAATCGTAGATGTGAATGGGCTACGCGTTGTGCGATCCTCTGATTTGTATTTAGCACCGCTTGATCGTGAAATTCGTGTTGTAGGCGTAGACATTTCTTTTCGCTCATTTATACGTAGAATTTTTCCAGGTGCTGTTAGTCGCCGTCCAACCCCAGAACATGTTATTGACTGGGCAAGTGTTGCATCCCTCGCCGATGGCAGTGGAGTTGTTCGCTCGACTGAATCACGCGCGGCACTGAGTCAATTGCGCCCAGCAGATATCGCTGACCTCATTGAAGATTTATCTGGTCGTGAACAAGGCGCCTTGATTGAACTTTTGGATCTTGAATTAGCCGCGGATGCACTTGAAGAAATGGAAGATGACGATCTACTTGGATTACTTCGTGGTCTACCCTCAGATCGGGCTGCCCAACTTATTGCACGAATGGAACCTGACGAGAGCGCTGAAATCCTTCGCGACTTAGATGATGATCACCGTGAAAGTATTTTGAATGAAATGGATCTTCCGATTGCTAATCAACTTCGCAAATTGGTTTCATTTGATGAAACCCTAGCGGGTGGAATTATGACAACACACTTGTTGATTACTCGTGAGAATGACACAGTAGCTTCGGCGCTCAAGCTCTTGGTTGAAAATAGAGAACGCGATGTTTCCGATGGTGTTGTAGTAGTCGATGCAAAGGGACGCCTATTGGACCATATTCAAATAGTGGAATTGGTTTCTGCCAAATCTTCCGCCGAACTTTCTACGCTCATTGGCCCTCCCTATCCCACAGCGATTAGTGAAAACACTCGCCTTAAAGAGGTCATTGAAGAATTTACAAATAACCGTGGTTCTTCCGTCATTGTTGTTGATGAAAAGAATAAACCTGTTGGAAGAATTTTAGCTGACGATTTAGTTGACGCACTTGCACCTGCAAACGAGAACAGTAGTTTTGCTCAAGGTGGGGGTGCCTTCTAATGGCTGATACAAAAACACCAAATAAGAAAGCACCAATTTCGCCAAAGAAAATTCGTATCGCTGCACTTCTAGCTGTCATGGGTCCTGGACTTATTGCTGGTTTATCTGATGATGACCCAGCAGGTATAACTACCTATTCGGTCTTGGGTGCCAAGTATGGATATCAAATGTTGTGGGTACTGGTTGCCTCAACAATTGCCCTCATTGTTTTCCAAGATTTAGGTGCACGAATTGGTGTTGTCACACGCCAAGGAATGATTGGTTTAGTTCGCCAAAAATATGGAGCACGTTCAGGAACTCTTAGTGCCTCGGCTCTTATTGTTGCAAATATTGGAACTATGACTGCAGAGTTCGCTGGAATCGCAGCGGCTGGTCAATTATTCGGTTTTAGTAAGTATGTAACGGTTCCCGTTGCTGCCGTACTTGTTTCATTTCTTGTACTGCGAGGATCATTTTCGCGCGTTGAAAAAGTTTTCTTTTTAGTATCAGGAGTTTTCTTCGCCTACATAATTGCAGGATTTTTAGCACATCCTGATTGGGGTAAAGCATTTCACGGTGTAGTAACTCCAACAATGCCATTCACGCACGATGCCATCTACATAGCTACTGCAACACTGGGAACCACTCTTGCTCCATGGGGCTTAGCATTTATCCAGTCGTATGCAGTCGATAAGCGCCTCTCTCGCGATGACCTTAAGCTTTTGCGCGTCGATGTATGGACAGGTTCGTTGCTCACGGGTGTCATTGGCTTCTTTGTGATTGTTACGTGCGCAGCAACATTGAACAAACAAGGAATAACAATTGATGATGCATCCAAAGCGGCTCAAGCGCTAAAACCACTAGCCGGCAATCTGGCCAAAGATCTCTTTGCTGTTGGACTTATCGGTGCTGCCCTTCTGGCAGCTTCAATTCTCCCGCTATCAACTGCTTACTCAGTCAGCGATCTCACTGGACGTCCTGCAGCACTCGATGATTCACCGCGTGAGGCACCTCTTTTTTATGCAACTTTTGGTTCAATCACATTATTGAGTGCAATATTGATTTTGATTCCAGGTGCACCACTTATAACAATTCTGGTTGTTTCGCAGATTCTCAATGCCGTTCTACTTCTTCCACTCCTTATCTATATGTACGGTATTTCTAAAGATAAGCGACTCATGGGTGAATTTGTCGCATCAAAGATGATGCGCGCTATTTACGCAATCATTATCGGCGTAGTAGCAATCGCAATTGGCTGCATGCTCTGGTTTACCATTTTCAAGTAATTATTTTGTAAGAGTCGTTCCTACTGCCTTAGTTTCCCAAAGGTGCAATATCTGCGTAGTAACAGAAACCATTGTTGCGCGTGACTTTTCGTCAACGGTTGTATAGGCGCAAGTCTTAATGAGATCACAACTCCACGTAGTAACACCTGCATTGAAGACAGCCGCTCCTGAAGGTGTTGTAAACCAAATTGTTTCTAATGTTGAAATTGGTCGTGGTGGCTTTCCAATAGTTGGTGTATCTCTGTAATGCATTATTCCAGAGAACAGAATATTTACCTTTGGAGGAGAAGCAGCCGTATTCACTGTATGTTCCACTTCGCTATCAGGTGATATCCCATTGATTGAAGAATTAACTGGAATCTTGAGCCATTTAGGTATTGAGACGGCTTTTGTATTTCCATAAACGTGTACCCCGTCTGCAAGGGTGCCAGTCAATAGTGTCTGAGGAACGTTGATTCGCTTGTCAGCAAATTGAATTGATAATAGTTGTGGATCTGAAACCGGGTCCTGGGTAGCGTTGCGATAAATCACCACTCGTCGATCAGTGCCAACTTTGGAGCTGTTCAGACGTACTTGCCAGATGCCGGTATTTCCACCAAGAATTGCAATATTCGTTCCCGAATTTCTGGCTGAAATAAGAGTCTCAAAAATACGGCGAGTGAAATATTCTGGATGTCCACCAAGGATTATTCCGTTATAACTCTTAGTAATTGATGGCCAAGTGTCTAGGTCAAGATCAGAGTATTGATCAGTGCTAATTCCTTGCTGCTCGAGGAATTGAACAAGAGAGACAGCATCACGATGGATACTAAATCCGCCACTTCCAACAATCGGGCGGTCAAAGGAAACAACTCTGCTGCGATCATTGCGCATTTCAATTTTTGTAGAACCCGCACCAAAGTAACCTGAGCGACCGCCAAAGGAGTTATATGTTGCCCACGTAATAAATGAATGCATCACCATCAATTTTGAACTGCCGAGAGGGCTGTGTAATACAAACGGTGCGGTATTTTCAATAGTGCCATCGGCAGAGCGAGTAATAAATAGATAGAAGCCAGGAACCCATTGCTTACCTAATTTTATTTTTAGTGTAGTTGGCCAGGTAGTTTCAACCATACGAAGTGAATCTTTAGGCTGCTTAATCTTTTGTTCTTTCAATTTTATTGGACCAGAATTCCAAACTTCTCGCGCCCCTGAACCTTGGTACCAACCGATTCGCAGAGCTTCAATGGTGCGACTTCCAGTTCTAAAAGTGTCTGTACTAACGCCATATAGAGAAGCATGAATATCAATCGTGTCGCCACAATTTCCAGATGTTTTATTGAGCCAAAGAGCGCTACCTTCTGCGCGCTCTAAATTAATATTTCGCCAATCCTTGGTAGTCATTGCTACTCCAGGTTGATTATTTTCATCAGCAACCCATTGTGTTGAAAGCTTTGCACATGAAGTTGATGGATATTTTGCGATATCTGTAGGAGTCGTGGTCGCAAGTGATTGATCAAAAGTCTGCATAGTCTGCTTTGTAATATCGGTGTGCGATACAACGGGAGGTAATTTTTTATGATCTTGGAAGTATTCGTACGTGGCTGTCCCTACCGCGCTTCCAACAAAAATAAGCGCCAATGCCAAAACAAGGATCAAACTTTTTTTACCGCGCAGATTGGGCATAAACCCAATTCAATCGGATGAATGACCCCCTTAGCCAATCGAGATTTAGTAGGGTAAATTCGCCACATGATTCGGGTCACTCGTAGATTTCCGAGCTTGCCCTATTTTTGGTCCTTGATTGATTGGACTTTGCCCTCAGTAATTTCTCATAAACGTTTATTACTAAAAGTCCAAAACGTTGCAGACCTGGCCCTTGTTGCGCAGAAGCGAACACCTAAAGTCGTCTTTGATTATGTTGCAGGTAGCGCTGTAGATGAAATTGCATATGCAAGATCCAAGGATGCCTATGCACGAATTGAATTGAATTCCAATGTCTTACGCGATGTTTCTGAAATAGATACCACTGAAATAATTCTTGGAAAAACAGTTGACCTACCAATCTGCTTCGCTCCAACAGGATATACACGACTTATGCATCATGTTGGTGAGGCTGCTGTTGCCAATGTCGCGGCGTCAAAGAATTTGATTTACACCTTGTCAACAATGGGAACAACCTCACCTGCCGAACTTGCACAATTAGTTCCACACTCACGCAGATGGTTCCAGCTATACATCATGAAAAATCGTGAAGATAGTTTGGCCGTTATCAAACAAGCCAAAGATAATGGCTTTGAAACTTTAGTTCTAACAGTTGACACTCCAGTGCCGGGACTTCGATACCGTGACAATCGCAATGGCCTGACTATTCCGCCAAAAATTCGACTCAATACTGTCGCAGCAATTGCGCGCAAACCGCGTTGGTGGCTCAATTTGTTTACAACGGGCAAACTCGAATTTGCGGCATTTCGAGGATGGGATAAATCGTTATCTGAACTTGCCAGTCTTATTTTTGATCCATCTACTACATTTGAAGAGATCACATGGCTTCGCTCTGTTTGGGATGGCCCCATCGTTGTCAAAGGAATTCAAAATATTGAAGATGCAAAATCTGTTGCGCAACTTGGGGTTCAGGGAATTATTCTTTCAAATCATGGCGGACGCCAATTTGATCGCGGCCCAGTCCCACTAGAAATACTTGAAGATGTCGTTGCAGCGGTCGGAAATAAAGTTGAGGTCTATATAGATGGCGCCGTAATGTCGGGACTCGATGCCCTTGGAGCAATTGCACTCGGTGCCAAAGCCGTATTTATTGGCAGAGCTTATTTATACGGAATCATGGCTAATGGTGAAGCAGGTGTTGACCAAGTGATCGAAATTCTAAGAAAAGAATTTATCAATGGAATGGCGCTATCAGGTTCAAGAAACATCGCCGAAGTTCGTAAAAACGGCGCTCGGATAAGGAAATAGTTATGAGCAAAATTGCAATAGTTACCGGAGGAGCCAAAGGAATTGGCTACGGAAGCGCACATCGTTTGCTCAAAGATGGTGCGACAGTAGTTATTCTGGATATTGACGCAGTTGGTCTTGCAAAAGCAGTAAAGGATTTTGCAAGCTTTGAAGGTCGTATTTCTTCCGAGACTGTCGATATTTCATCAGACTCACAAGTCAAAAAAGCTATTGAAAATGTGGGAAATAAATATGGCCATATTGATTACCTTGTGAATTGTGCTGGAATTCAGACTTATGGAAATGCTGTTGAAACCAGTGAAGAGACCTGGGATAAAACTTTTGATGTAAACGTCAAATCAATGTATCTGACTGCAAAATACACAATACCTTTTATGCAAAAAGCACAAGGTGGTTCAATCGTAAATATTTCATCTGTGCAATCACTTGCAAATCAAAAAAGCGTGCTTGCTTATGCCGCCTCCAAAGGTGCGATAAATGCACTCACTCGTGCCATCGCAATAGATCACGCATCAGATCGCATTCGATGTAATGCAATTTTACCTGCCTCAGTTGATACGCCGATGTTGCGTGAATCAGCACGTGCATTTAGTGGTGGTAAAACTGAAGATGAAATCATTGATGAATGGGGAAAATCGCATCCAATAGGACGTATGGCAAGCATTGATGACATCGGTGAACTTGTTGGATTTTTATGTTCTGATAAATCATCATTTATAACTGGAAGTTCGTATGTCATTGATGGCGGACTTATGTCTCAAATCCCAGTAATTTTGCCTGATTAACAAGGATTTCGAGAGTCTCGATAAATAAGGTAATCTACGCACGCCGTTACAAACCCTTGGCGGGTTGCCCGAGCGGCCAATGGGAGGGGACTGTAAATCCCCCGGCTCTGCCTTCGAAGGTTCAAATCCTTCACCCGCCACCA
>CANFXM010000021.1 GCA_947451045.1 Actinomycetota bacterium
ATCGAAAATTTAGCTCGCAATGCTCCACTTACTCGTCCACGCCCTGGCCACGCTGATCTTGTTGGAATGCAAAAATATAATCTCGATGACGCGCGCCCTATTTTGGAACGTGCAAGTGCTCGAGAGACTGCAGCCCGTGTTGCACTCGGTGCAGTGGCGCGACTATTTTTAGAGCAAGCTGTTGGAATTCAAATCATCAGCCATGTTTTATCAATTGGAAGCGTCCGCGTTCCAGATCAAACACCACTTCCAACCGCCGCCGATTTAGATCGAATTGATGAAGATCAAGTTCGGTGCGCAGATCCAACGACAAGTGCACTCATGATTAAAGAGATTGAATCAGCACATCGTGATGGCGACACTTTAGGTGGGGTCGTAGAAGTTTTGGCATTCAATATGCCGCCTGGATTAGGTTCACATGTTCATTGGGATCGACGTTTAGACGCTCGCTTAGCTGGTGCGGTTATGGGTATTCAGGCAATCAAGGGAGTGGAAGTGGGCGATGGTTTCGCTACGGCTACTCGTCGAGGATCTGTGGCACACGATGAAATTGAAAAGAATTCTCGGGGTGAAATTGTTCGTAGAACCGATCGCGCAGGAGGAACTGAAGGCGGAATGTCTAACGGTGAAATTTTGCGTGTACGCGCTGCAATGAAACCAATCTCTACCGTTCCAAAGGCATTAGACACAATTGATGTCGCAACGGGGGAGCCGGCAAAGGCAATAAACCAACGTTCAGATGTCTGCGCAGTTCCCGCCGCTGGTGTCGTTGCTGAAGCTATGGTGGCACTTGTGTTGGCAGAAGCTGTACTTGAGAAATTTGGCGGAGATAGCGTTACTGAAACACGTAGAAATTTTGAGTCATACATGCAGAATCTAAATTTCAAATAACAATGCCGCTCATAGTTCTTTTAGGTGCCCCAGGTGCGGGTAAGAGCACTATCGGTTTGATGCTGGCTAAAGAATTGAAGTTGGACTTCGTCGATACCGACAAGGAAATTGAGAAGACAAGTGGCATGAGTGTTTCGCAAATTTTTATTGAAGAGGGTGAAGAGAAGTTTCGCGCTCTTGAAATGGAAGAGCTTAAGAAAGGTCTCAATGGTTCTGCTGGAGTTCTATCTCTAGGAGGAGGAGCGCCAATATCGCAAGAGGCACAGACGCTATTAAAGAATTCTGTGAGCACTAAGATTTTTTTGGATGTTTCGCTAGCTACGGCGGCTCCACGCGTAGGTTTCAACCGAGATAGACCCTTACTGCTTGGAAATCCTCGTGCGCAATGGCAAGCCTTACTCGAAAAGCGCAGACCTATTTATGAAGAAGTCGCTGATCACATTATCAATGTTGATCATGGTAAACCAAGCGCGATTGTTTCCGAGATTGTAGGGTTATTAAAATGAGTCTGATAAAGATTTCGGCAGAGCATTCCTCCGAGGTTCATATAGATGAGAATCATTGGAAAGCGCGCTTACAAAATATTGTGCAAGATCGCTCACGCGCTGCACTAATTATTAGTAGAGCCCTGGCATCACGCATTGATACTAATTTTGATATCGATTGCGAGATACACATTTTCGAGATTCCAGATGGCGAAGAAGGAAAAAGCGCCCAGACACTTATAAAACTCTGGGATTGGTTAGGGGCGGCGGGATTTACGCGAAGTGATTTGATTGTTGGCATCGGTGGTGGAGCGACTACAGATATTGCAGGATTTGCAGCTGCGACATGGTTGCGCGGCATAGATTGGGTAGCAATACCAACAAGTGTTGCTGGAATGGTTGATGCCGCGATTGGTGGCAAGACAGGTATGAATAGTGACTACGGTAAGAACCTCATAGGCGCATTTCACTCACCTACACACGTCATTATTGATACGACATGGCTAAGGACACTCTCGGATCGAGATTTCTCGGCAGGGCTCGCCGAAGTTGTAAAGTGTGGATTCATATCGGATACGAAAATTTTGGATTTGGTGCAGGGTAAGAGCGTCAAAGATATTCGAGAAGATCAATGCCTAGTTACTGCTTTGATAACCGCAGCGGTAACGGTAAAGGCGTCAGCTGTGGAGAAAGATTTTAAGGATAATTTTCATAGAGAGATTCTCAATTACGGACACACATTGGGACATACAATTGAAATCGATAGTAAATATTCACTGCGTCACGGAGAAGCGGTAGCTATAGGTATGGTTTTTGCCGCCGAACTTTCATGTGCATTTGGCAAACTTGATTCGACTATTGTGGAACTACATCGTGAGATTTTAGGCAATCTCTCTCTACCAATTTCATATAAGCGTGATGCCTGGCAGCGTCTCTACCCTTTACTTTCCCTTGATAAGAAGGCGCGTGGTCGAGCGATTCGTTTCGTTACTTTAGATGCACTGGGCGAAACGAATCGACTTGAAGCTCCAAATGAAAGCGAACTGAGAGCCATTTATGAGAGGGTTAGCAAGTGAAAATTCTTGTCATCAACGGTCCCAATTTAGCCCGCCTTGATATCCGTGATTCCTCTATCTATGGCGATCTCAATTACAACGAACTAGTAATGATGATAAAGAATGCAGCTTCACTCAATGGATTCGATGCCGATGTGCGACAAAGTGATGATGAAGCGACAATTATTGGTTGGCTCCATGAATGCGCTGATGGCAACATTCCAGTCATTATCAATCCTGCGGCCTTCACTCATTATTCTTACGCGATTCGTGATGCCGCCGAGTTAGTGAAGGCGCCTCTGATTGAAGTTCATTTATCCAACCCGCTCGCCCGGGAAGAGTTTCGTCACACTTCAGTAATATCTGGTGTTGCTACAGGAACGATTGCCGGCTTTGGTCCTAATTCATATGCGTTGGCTTGTGTTGCGCTAAAAAATCTCCTGGGCTGAGCAAGGCATCGCGGTATTTTTCACGCGTGGCTACGGGTATCCTTGACCGTATTGATTACCGAAATCGGTAACCAGCCAGCAAGATAAATTGCACGGGCTGTGAAATTATGAAAGCGCGAGGCGATTCACCGTGGCAACAACAAGTGATCTAAAAAATGGCATGACACTGGATATTGAAGGTCAACTTTGGAATGTCATTGAATTTCAACATGTAAAGCCTGGTAAAGGTCCAGCCTTCGTTCGTACCAAAATGAAGCAGGTAATGACTGGCAAAGTAGTTGAGAAGACACTCAATGCCGGCATCAAGATCGATATCGCTATTCTAGAAAAGCGCGAAATGAACTTCCTTTATAAAGAAGGAGAAGATTTCATTTTTATGGATAACAAAACTTTTGATCAGATGTTGATTTCTCAGGCAACAGTGGGAGATGCTGCCAACTACATGCTCGAAAATACTGAAGCAATTGTGGCCGTGCATGAAGGAAATCCTCTTTACATCGAACTTCCAGCCTCTGTGACTTTACAAATTACTTATACAGAACCGGGCCTTCAAGGAGATCGCTCTTCAGGAGGAACTAAACCAGCGACAGTTGAAACTGGTATTGAGGTGCAAGTTCCGCTATTCATTAAGCAAGATGAAAAAATTCTTGTCGATACTCGCGATGGTTCGTACCTCGGTCGCGCTAACTAGTGTCAGCACGAAGTAAGGCTCGCAAGGCAGCTCTTGATATTTTGTATGAGTCTGATATCCGAGGCAATGTAGCGCTAGATATCCTGAATGCTCGAGATATCGTCGAAGAGGGACGCGATGCAAGGCCAATTCGAGACTACACACGTCAGCTCATTGTTGGTGTGAGTGATCATCGCCGCAAGATTGATGAGTTGATCGCTACGTATGCCCAAGGCTGGGATATGGATCGCTTGCCTGCCGTGGACCGAAGTATTTTACGATTGGGAATTTTTGAAATTATTTGGGAGTCAGCATTGCCCGACGCGGTAGCGATTGATGAAGCAATTACTTTGGCAAAAGAATTATCGACCGATGATTCAGCAGGGTATATTCACGGTGTTTTAGGCAAAATTGCCTCGATCAAAGAGAGTATTGCTATCTAATTTATTTGAGCAAGAGCTTTTCTGAAATAAGCCAATCTCGTATTGAAATATTCTCAAGAGTGACGAGAATGGAAATCACCACTAAATCAGAATTGCGAATAGTGATTATTTGACCATTCCAATCTCCCCGAAGTTGTGCCAATGCGCGAAGGTAATTTCCCAAGATTACAATTGGTGAATTCGGATCAAAGCAAGATTGGGCTCGCAGCAGAGTTCGACGTAGATCAATGGTGGCTCCGCGCTTTTCTTGCGAGAAAGTTGCGCTTTTAGTTCCAGAAATAAGCTCAGTGAGTGGAACGTTATAGAAGGTGGCTAATTCGATTATTTTCTTCATGCTAATAGTTCGTGAGTTGCGTTCGTAGGTACCAAGTACGACGGATCCGATGGCACCAGAGGTTGCCCGTTCGACATCCTTGAGTGTGAGGTGGCGTTCACGACGAAGAGCGCGAAGGCGGGCTGAGATATCTTCGATGCGAGGCTGAGATATTAATTCTTGCTCTGTCATGACAGAAGGCTATGGTTTTTAGATAAAGCCAAGCATGCTTTATCCACAGTTTTTCCTTCGCCGTGGTAAAGTCGCCACCGCATCCTTTAAGACCCGTCCTGCGAGGCGGGGAAGGAGATTGACATGAGTGTTGCCCTAACAGGCCCAGAGATATCTCGCGCATTGACGCGTATCTCTCATGAGATCCTTGAAAAAAATAGTGGTTCCGCAAATATCACATTGCTAGGGATTCCTACGCGTGGAGCACATTTAGCATCTCGAATATCAATAATTATTGATTCAATAGAAGGATCACGTGTTCCAACGGGAACTCTCGATATCACGCTACATCGAGATGATTTGCGCATGAGAGCTCCACGCGCCTTGATGCAAACCGTTATTCCATCAGAAGGGATCGATGGCAGAGATGTCATTCTCATTGATGACGTTCTCTATAGCGGTCGAACTATTCGCGCCGCACTCGATGCCCTAGGTGAAATAGGTAGACCCAAGAGCGTGCAATTAGCAATCTTGGTAGATCGTGGGCATCGTGAACTACCCATTAGGGCGGACTTTGTAGGTAAAAATTTACCAACATCGGCGAATCAAAGCGTGAAAGTACAACTCAGTGAAATCGATGGAATCGATGAAGTAGTGATAACCGAATCGGGTGAGAAATAATGCGTCACCTACTGAGTATCTCTGATCTGAGTAAAGATGAAGCGGTATTAATTTTAGATACTGCTATTGAGATGGCACGTGCAAGTGATGGTCCGATGAAAAAGCTACCAACTTTGCGTGGACGCACTATCGTGAATCTCTTTGCAGAAGATTCCACCAGAACAAGAATTTCCTTCGAAGCGGCGGCAAAAAGATTATCCGCAGATGTAATCAATTTCGGGGCAAAGGGCTCGTCACTCAGTAAGGGTGAATCGCTCAAAGATACAGCTCTTACTTTGCAAGCGATGGGTGCAGATGCGGTAATCATTCGTCACTCTGCATCAGGGGCCCCTGTTCGACTAGCTGAGTCACAATGGATGACCGGAAGTGTTATCAATGCCGGGGATGGTACTCACGAACATCCGAGTCAAGCACTACTTGATGCATTCACAATTCGCAAACACTGCTCACGAGGTGGAGCTGATTTGAATGGTATACGAGTAGGAATCGTCGGCGACATTCTACATTCCAGAGTCGCGCGATCTAATGTTCTACTTCTGAGTTTGCTTGGAGCGCGTGTCACGTTGATTGCACCTCCAACACTTCTACCTTTTGGTGTTGAGAATTGGCCAGTTGAACTTTCATACGATTTTGATTCAGTAATTTCTGATTTGGATGCAGTCATGATGCTGCGTGTGCAACAAGAAAGAATGAGCGATCTTTTCTTTCCTAATGCACGTGAATATTCGCGGTATTTTGGACTGAATAAAGATCGAATGAATATGATGAAACGAGATTCAATTGTGATGCACCCTGGTCCCATGAATCGCGGTCTAGAAATCACGGCCGACGTGGCGGATAGTGCTAGATCAGTCATTGTGGAACAGGTTTCAAATGGAGTAAGTGTGCGAATGGCAATTCTTTATCTTCTATTGGCAGGGGACAATTCATGAGTATTTCTTACATTCTCAAAAACGCAACTCTGCCAGATGGAGTACAAAAAAATATTAAGATAAGTAACGGAATCATTGCCGAAATCGGTTCGTCAGTATCTGAGGATGGATGTGAAGTTATAGATCTCTCACATTCAATAGTTTTGCCGGGGTTGGTTGATCTTCATACACATCTGCGTGAACCTGGCCGTGAAGATTCAGAAACGGTTCTCTCTGGTTCCAGAGCAGCTGCCAAGGGCGGTTTCACTGCAATCTCTGCGATGGCAAACACATCACCCGTCGCCGATACCGCGGGAGTCGTCGAACAAGTTTTTCGACTGGGACAAGAAGCTGGACTCTGTGATGTATTTCCCATCGGAGCAGTCACACAGGGACTTGAAGGAGAGAAATTATCTGAAATGGGGGCGATGGCGAATTCCATCGCAGCGGTTCGAGTTTTCAGTGACGATGGTCATTGCGTCTCCGATGCATTAGTTATGCGACGCGCACTTGAATATGTAAAACAATTTGGCGGCCTCATTGCACAACATGCACAAGAGCCACGTTTGACAGTTGGTTCTCAAATGAATGAAGGAATAGTTTCATCGAAATTGGGACTCAAAGGTTGGCCCGCAATTGCCGAAGAGGCAATCATTGCGCGCGATGTCCTTCTAGCCGATCACGTTTCATCTCGTCTTCATATCTGTCACGTAACAACTGCTGGAGGAGTTGAAATTATTCGTTGGGCAAAAGCTCGCGGAATAGATGTAACCGCTGAAGTTACTCCTCACCATTTATTGCTCACAGATGAATTAGCGAGTTCGTATGACCCAATCTATAAAGTCAATCCACCGCTACGCACGGAAAGTGATGTTATGGCGCTGCGAGAAGCTTTAGCTGAAGGAATCATTGATATCGTGGCGACAGATCATGCACCGCATCCTGCTGAAACAAAAGAGTGTGAGTGGCAAGAAGCATCATTTGGAATGTTAGGACTAGAAACTGCGCTCTCGATTGTCCAAAAAACAATGGTCGATACCGGTCTGTTGAATTGGGCGGGTGTTGCAAATCGACTATCCATTGCGCCAGCGCGTATCGGTAAATACAGTGAGCATGGTCAATCCTTGGAAGTAGGAAATTTTGCGAACCTTACAGTGATTAATCCGACTCAAAGTTGGAGAGTAGATAGAGACCTTGTCGCATCCAGAAGCCGCAATACTCCTTTCCATGGAATGGAATTACCAGGCGTTGTTACTCACACATTTTTTAAGGGAATTCCTACCTTGCTTGATTCGAAAGTTTCACTATGAGTAAAGCATTTTTTGTACTCGATGATGGTCGTATTTTTGAAGGCCGATCTTGGGCTGCCACCGGTAAAACTTTCGGTGAAGCAGTATTCCAAACAGGAATGACTGGATATCAAGAGACTCTTACAGACCCTTCGTATCACAAACAAGTTGTTGTGATGACTGCGCCGCATATTGGCAATACTGGAATGAACAAAGACGATAACGAATCGACGAAAATCTGGGTAGCCGGCTTTGTAGTACGAAATCCCGCCTCGCTGACTTCTAATTGGCGTAGTGAGAAGGATTTAGAATCAGAATTGATTGAACAGGGAATTATTGGAATCGCTGGCGTTGATACTCGAGCGATTACTAGACATTTGCGCGAGCGAGGAGCGATGCGTGTTGGAATATTTTCGGGACTCGAACTCTCGCGCGAAGAGATGGTCGTTGAGGTCCGCAAAGTCCAACCGATGAGTGGTTCCTACTTGAGCAAAGACGTTTCGACGCCAAAACCATATGTAATTCCAGCCATTGGTGAAAAAAGATTCACCGTTGCAGCCATCGATTTAGGAATTAAAGCTGCTACTCCACGAGCGTTATCGCAGCGAGGAGTAGAAGTACATGTTCTACCTTTTGATTCCACCATGGATCAAATCAATGCCATTAACCCAGATGGGGTTTTTCTCTCGAATGGCCCAGGGGATCCCGCCACAATGCTTGATGTCATTGAGACGGTACGCGAAATTCTCAATGCCGAAATTCCAATTTTTGGAATTTGTTTCGGGCATCAAATTCTAGGGCGAGCTTTAGGTTTTGAAACTTATAAATTACAATTTGGACACCGAGGAATCAATCAACCAGTAATGGATAAACTTTCTCAACGAGTTGAAATTACCGCGCACAATCATGGTTTTGCCCTCAAAGCACCTACTGATTCGATTTTCTCAACTGTCTACGGTCCAGGCGAAGTTACCCACGTCAGTCTCAATGATGGAGTAGTTGAAGGTTTGCAATTATTAGAACGCGGCGCCTTTAGTGTTCAATACCATCCAGAAGCAGCAGCCGGTCCCCACGATGCGGCCTATCTATTTGATCGATTCATCGACTTGATGATCAAGTATCGTCAAGGAGTTCGTGCATAATGCCATTAGATACAACGATTAAGAGTGTTTTAGTTATTGGTAGCGGACCCATTGTTATTGGTCAAGCTTGCGAATTTGATTACTCGGGAACTCAAGCGTGTCGAATTCTACGAGCAGAGGGCATACGAGTAATTCTCGTAAATTCAAATCCGGCAACGATTATGACTGATCCAGAATTTGCTGATGCAACATATATAGAGCCAATTACCCCGGAATTTATTGAGAAAATTATTGCTCACGAAAAGCCAGATGCTGTACTAGCAACTCTAGGCGGACAAACTGCTCTCAATGCCGCCATTGGTCTTTTCAAAAGAGGTACATTGGCAAAATACGGAGTCAAACTTATCGGTGCCGATGTAGCGGCCATCGAAAGAGGCGAGAACCGAGAACTCTTTCGGGAAATCGTCTCCAAGGTTGGTGGAGAGTCAGCCAAATCAGCTATTTGTCATTCTATGGAAGAAATTCTTGCAGGCGTCAAGATTCTCAATTACCCAGTAGTTGTTCGCCCTTCTTTCACAATGGGCGGACTGGGATCAGGAATAGCTTTTAACGAAGAAGAGCTACATCAAATCGCAGGAGCCGGACTTCGTCATAGTCCAACTTCGGAAGTTCTATTAGAGGAATCTATTATCGGTTGGAAAGAGTACGAACTAGAAGTTATGCGCGATCGATTAGATAACGTAGTTATCGTTTGCAGTATTGAGAATTTAGATCCTATGGGAGTTCATACGGGAGATTCAATTACAGTTGCGCCGGCAATGACTTTGACGGACGTGGAATTTCAGAAGCTGCGAAATCTCTCACTCGATATCATTCGTGAAGTAGGCGTTGATACGGGTGGATGTAATATCCAATTTGCGGTCAATCCAGATACTGGTCGTATTATCGTGATTGAAATGAATCCACGCGTCTCTCGTTCGAGTGCGCTGGCATCTAAGGCAACGGGTTTTCCTATTGCAAAGATCGCGACAAAGTTAGCAATTGGTTACACATTAGATGAAATTCAGAATGATATTACTAAAGTAACTCCAGCATCTTTTGAGCCAACATTGGATTATGTTGTTGTCAAAGTGCCACGTTTTGCATTCGAAAAATTTCCTGATGCTGATCCAAGACTGACAACCACTATGAAAAGTGTCGGTGAGGCGATGGCTATTGGTCGATCATTTTCAGAAGCACTCATGAAAGCGCTACGTTCTTTAGAACGCAAAGAGGCAATATTTTCCTGGCCGCAGCAAATCTCTGCGAGTGAGCTCACAAATCTTCTGACTGCCGCCAAGATCCCTACCGAGTATCGATTGCAACAAGTTCAACGGGCATTGTGGGCAGGAGCATCGATTGATGATGTGTATGGCGCAACCAAGATAGATCGATGGTATTTGCATGAGATTGAGAGCATCAATGAACGCGCACGCGAAATATCTATGCCGGGGGAACTCACGGCTGAGATTCTCAAATTAGCAAAGGAGATGTCATTCTCAGATTCTCAGATAGGACAACTTCGAGGAATTAGCGAAGATGAAGTTCGCAAAGCACGCCATTTCTTTGGTGTGCGCCCCGTGTATAAAACAGTGGATACCTGCGCAGCTGAATTTGAAGCTTTTACTCCTTATCATTATTCAAGTTATGAGGAAGAGAGTGAAGTTCGTCCACGCACGAAACCTGCAGTAATTATTTTAGGAAGTGGACCTAATCGAATTGGTCAGGGAATTGAATTCGACTATTCGTGTGTACACGCTTCCTTTGCCTTGCGCGCTGCTGATTTTGAAACAGTCATGATTAATTGCAATCCTGAAACCGTTTCTACTGATTACGACACAAGTGATCGTCTCTATTTTGAACCACTCACTCTTGAAGATGTACTCGAAGTTGTTCACGCAGAAACTTTGGCTGGACCAGTATTAGGAGTCATAACGCAGTTGGGTGGTCAGACACCTCTAGGTTTAGCGGCGGGTCTCAAGGCTGCAGGTGTCACGATATTGGGGACAAGTCCTGAAGCGATTAACTTGGCAGAAGAACGTGGCGCATTTGGTGATGTTCTCAAAGAGCAAGGACTAAGCGCTCCAGAATATGGAATGGCCGCGTCACAACTCGAAGCGCAAGTAATTGCGAGTCGCATTGGTTATCCAGTCCTTGTTCGTCCTTCTTTTGTATTAGGTGGACGTGGCATGGAAATTGTTTATGACGACGAATCACTCGGTGGCTTTATCTCGCGTGCCACTGATATAACTCCGGATAGACCGGTACTCGTTGATCGTTTTCTTGATAGCGCAATCGAAATAGATGTTGATGCGCTATTTGATGGGGAAGAACTTTTTCTTGGCGGAGTAATGGAACATATTGAAGAAGCGGGAATCCATTCGGGTGATAGTGCCTGCGTATTGCCATCGATGACCATGACGCCTGAGCAGTTATCAGAGATTCGAATTGCAACACAGAAAATTGCAACAGGTGTGGGTGTTCGCGGGCTCATCAATATTCAATTTGCGGTCTCTCGCGATGTTTTATTTGTTTTGGAAGCAAATCCACGCGCCTCTCGCACGGTTCCATTTGTAAGTAAAGCCACGGGTGTTCCACTAGCGAAAGCTGCCGCCAGGATTTCAGTCGGTTCCACAATTGCGCAGTTGCGCGAAGAAGGACTTTTACCAAAAACTGGAGATGGAATTGCCCACGGAATATCGGTAAAAGAGGCAGTCTTGCCGTGGAATCGTTTTAGACGAAGTGATGGTCGTGGAGTCGACGCAGTGTTGGGTCCAGAGATGCGTTCAACAGGTGAAGTGATGGGAATAGCGAATACTTTCGGCGAGAGCTATGCAAAGAGCCAAATTAGCGCATTTGGTCCGCTTCCTAAATCTGGAAAAGTATTTATTTCACTTGCGGATAAAGATAAGAGCGAGGGTATCGCTCCTGCTCAACACCTAACGGAACTTGGTTTTACTATTCTCGCGACTGCCGGAACCTCAGAATTTCTGGCCTCTCATGGAGTCAGTTCAACCCAAGTGCGAAAAAATTCACAAGGTACCGGACCCCTAGGTGAACCAACCATTGTAGATATTCTCAATTCGGGAGATATTGCACTCGTGATTAATACACCAGTTGGACGAGGTACTCGTCAAGATGGTTGGGCCATTCGTACAGCCGCTATTCAACGATCGGTTCCGTGTATTACGACAACTGCAGGATTTGCCGCAGCTGTTGAAGGTATTCGCGCTCTTCAACGAGAAGAATTGTCTATCAAACCAATACAGAGTTGGTTGGTCTCGTAGTGGCTGCGATCAATAAGAATGCTGCTCAATTACAGGCGACCATTGTCGGAAACAAATTAGTTGGTCAGTATCACCAAATTCTCATCAGTGTTGGTGACCTTATCAATGTTTGTAAACCAGGAAATTTTGTTGCGATATCTGTTGGTGGTCCATCGTCTAAAATGGTTTTACGTCGAGCATTCGCAATTTCGCGCGTTAGCCACAGTTCTTCTTTTGGCGGAACAATGGAATTAATTGTTGCTCCATTTGGTCAAGGTAGCAAATGGTTGTGTTCCTTACCTGAAGGCAGCGAAGTAGATATCGTCGCTCCTTTAGGAACCGCATTTGGAATCCCTACGGAACCGGTTCAAGCTCTTTTAGTTGGCGGTGGATATGGATCTGCTCCACTGTTCGGATTGGCAGAAGTTCTCAAATCACGAGGATGTCGAGTCGATATGTTGCTGGGAGCTAGTACGTCTTCAAAGATTTATGCTCCGATGGAAGGCAAACGTTCGGTAAATTCACTTCGCATTTATACAGAAGATGGATCTATGGGTCACACTGGTCGAGTCACGGAGCCAATTCCCGAACTTATTTCTGATTTAGGGATAGGTGTGATTTATTCGTGCGGACCGATGGCGATGCTCGCGGCGATTTCAGCAATCACAAAAGACACTGATGTGGTGCACCAATGTGCAGTAGAGGAATCAATGGCATGTGGAATAGGCATTTGTATGACATGTGTACTCCCATTACGAAATGCTGATAATTCCATATCAATGGTGCGCAGTTGTATCGATGGTCCGGTGATGGATGGTGCCGATGTCATGTGGGATTTAGTGGGCAAAAATCCATTGGTGCAACAATGAGTGCAATAGATTTTTCAACAACCTTTGGAAACGCTTGGTTTCCATCACCCATCTTTACGGCCAGTGGTTGCGCAAGTTCAGGCAAAGAGTTGTCGCAGTTTTTTGATTTGAAAGATATTGGAGCAGTAGTTACAAAATCGATTATGAACAAGGAAAGACTAGGTCGTCCAACCCCGAGAATGGCTGAAACTCCCAGCGGAATGCTCAATTCAATTGGACTTCAAGGTCCTGGAATAGATGTATTTCTTGAAAAGGATGTCCCATGGCTGGTTGCGCAGAAAGCTCGCATCGTCGTCTCGATAGCAGGGGAAACGGTCGAAGAATATTCCACGCTTGCACGCAAATTACGTTCAGTCGCGGGTATCAGTGCGATCGAAGTAAATATCTCATGCCCTAATGTTGAAAATCGAGGATTAGTTTTTGCATGTGATCCAGATGCTTCGCGCAGAGTTATCGATGGAGTTCGCCGCACGATCGGCGGAGAACTTCCTATCATTGCCAAACTCTCACCTGATGTAACTGATTTGGTCTCGATTGCTCGAGGAGTAGTTGATGCTGGAGCAGATGGTTTAGCACTCATTAATACAGTTCTTGGAATGGTAATAAATCTTGACACGATGCGTCCACATCTTGGAGGTAAAACTGGTGGACTATCAGGCCCAGCAATTCGCCCCATCGCTGTTCGTGCGATTTATCAAGTTCATGCAGCTCTTCCCAAAGTTCCCATTTTAGGAATGGGCGGAGTTGCAAGCGGAAGAGATGCACTAGAGCTCATTGTTGCTGGAGCTAGTGGCGTCTCTATAGGAACAGCGAGCTTTGGAAATCCGACCGCGATTCCTCAAATACAAAATGAATTAAAAAAGTTATTGGAAGAAAAGGGTTTCACTCAACTCAAAGATGCAATTGGCTATGCGCACCGAGAGGAGCAATCTCATGAATAGTACTTCACCCTTGATATTGGCTTTAGACACATCCGATATTTCGGTTGCGCATCAATGGATAGATGCAACGCGAGAATCCGTAGGTGTTTACAAATTGGGTTTAGAATTTTTTTCTACCTTTGGTCCGTCTGGAGTTGAAGAAATAGTTTCCCGACATCAGTGTGAGATATTTCTTGATCTCAAACTCCATGACATCCCACATACAGTCGCTGGAGCTACTAGATCCGTCGCGCACTTGCGACCTAAGTTCCTCACTGTTCATGCATCTGGGGGAAGCGCAATGATTAATGCAGCAGTTGAACAAGGCCCTGGTATAAATATCACTGCTGTTACGATTTTGACTTCACTTTCAGACGAGAATGTAAAAGAGATTGGTTTTTCTCAAAGCGCCCTCGAGAGTGCAACACAGCTTGCAACATTGGCAGTTGGGGCGGGAGCCAAGGCAATAGTTTCCTCACCATTTGAAATAGTCTCGATTCGAAAAAGCGTTGGAGATTCAACGATGATCATTACGCCCGGTGTACGCCCTGCCGATAGTTCCGGGGGAGATGATCAAGTAAGGACAATGACACCGAAGCAAGCTTTGAATCTAGGAGCAAACTTCGTAGTTATTGGTCGTCCCATAACTTCGCTATGGAGCAAAGGTGCTAAAGCCATGGGGGAACGGGCTGCTCAAATTTTACAGGAAAGTATTTAGCTTCTTTACCGATAGATTTGCGCCATGGCCACACCACCTCAACTCACTCCTGAAGAGCGAAGTGCAGCCCTTGCTAAAGCCTCGATTGCGCGAAAACGTCGAGCATTTATTAAGTCTCAAATAAAAGATGGGCAGATATCCATCAAGGAAATATTTAATTTAGCAAAAGAAGATGAGGCAATCGCAAAAATGCGAGTGGCTGAAATGTTGGAATCGGTAACAGGTGTTGGAAAAATTCGCGCACTAGCAATCATGGAAAAACTTGCGATATCACCTACGCGTCGGGTTAAAGGATTGGGTAAGAACCAGATCGAGAGTTTGCTTTTGGAGTTTCACAGCGTAAAAGAAAACTTCGCCACACGTGGAAAATTGATCGTTCTCTCTGGTCCAGGAGGAGTTGGAAAAAGTACTGTTGCCACCGAGCTTCGAAAAACAGGTGATTACTGGGTAAGTATTTCTGCGACAACTCGCGCACCGAGAGTAAATGAAGTTGAGGGAGTTGATTATTATTTTATTTCAGATCAAGAATTCGAATCAAGAATCACAGCCGACGAATTTCTAGAGTGGGCCATTTTTGCAGGAGCTAAATATGGCACTCCTCGAGATGGAGTAGAGAAGGCGCTACTTGCCGGTCATAATCTTTTATTGGAAATCGAAATTGAGGGAGCGCAACAAGTTAAGAGACATATGCCAGAGGCAATTTTGGTTTTTCTTGAGCCACCTAGTTGGGAAGATTTGGTCTCTCGACTTGAAGGACGCGGTACTGATTCCCCTGAAAGGCGTACTGAACGCTTAGCATTGGCTCAGAAAGAGTTGGCGAGTGCCTCTCTATTTGACCTCGTCATCGTGAATTCCTCTGTCGAGCAGGTTGTCGCGCAACTGGTATCCTTGGCCTCTGCTTAGCCATCGAGCTATCTGCATGACATCGCTTTGTAAGGGGTAAAAATGGACGGCATTACAAATCCACCGATTGACGAACTTCTCGATAAGAGTGGCTCTAAGTACGGACTTGTTCTCTATGCTGCAAAGCGCGCACGTCAGATTAATGCCTATTATTCCCAACTGGGTGAAGGTCTTCTTGAATATGTAGGTCCGCTAGTTGAAACTCACGTACATGAGAAGCCTCTTTCAATTGCACTTCGTGAAATCAATGAGGGCCTATTAACAATAGAGAATCTCGAACCAACCGCGTAATTTCGCGCGTCTACAACCGCAATGAGTAAAAGCGGACGAGAAGTTGTACTTGGTGTCGGCGGAGGAATTGCAGCCTATAAATCGTGTGATCTTTTGCGCCGCATGCAGGAACAAGGATATTTAGTCACCGTCGTTCCAACACCTTCCTCACTCAACTTTGTTGGCAGTGCGACCTGGGAAGCCCTTTCGGGCAGGGCCGTCTATACACAAGTGTGGGAGAACGTTCCCGATGTGACGCATGTGCAATTGGCAGAACATGCGAATTTTTTCTTAATAGCTCCCGCAACTGCTGATCTGATTGCCCGAATAGCAGTAGGTAGAGCTGATGATCTACTGACAAATCTAGTACTCGCGACAACTGTCCCCATAATGATTGTGCCTGCAATGCATACTGCAATGTGGAACAATCCTGCGACGGTTGCAAATGTAGCGACATTGCGTTCTCGTGGTTATCACGTAATGGAGCCTGCTGTCGGAAGATTAACGGGATCGGATTCAGGACAAGGAAGATTTCCAGAAACCGTGGCGATTCTCGATGAGTTTGAAAGTATCACTAAGAAAAAGAAGGACCTCACGGGACGCACTATTTTAATTTCAGCTGGTGGAACTCGAGAGCCCATAGATCCAGTTCGTTTCATCGGAAATAGATCATCGGGCAAACAGGGATTTGCTTTGGCACAAGCAGCTCTTTCGCGGGGCGCAGAGGTGATATTGGTAGCAGCAAATTGTGAATTATCAGATATTCCTGGTGTTGCGACAATTCGTGTGGAAAGCGCTGATGAGATGTTGAATGCTTTATTAATCAATCTAGATAAGGCTGATGTGGTTATTATGAGCGCTGCGGTTGCAGATGCGAAACCTAAGCACTTTGCTAAGGAAAAGATCAAGAAGGCCTTATTTGGTTCAATCGAATTGGAAGCCAATCCAGATCTTCTGCTCACACTGATAGGAAAACGACACAAAGGACAGATTTTTGTAGGTTTTGCAGCGGAGACTCAAGAACATATGATTTCGGCCAAGGCAAAAATAGAGAAGAAAGATCTCGATCTTCTCTATCTCAATGATGTTAGTGGGGGAGCTATCTTTGGTAGCGACTCAACTTCAGGTTCAATACTCGCACGCAATGGTGAGATAATTCCAGTAGATGAGATGAGTAAAGACACGCTTTCTCACCTTCTGCTAGATCAAGCCCTACACAAGTTAGGTTAGGACAATGTCACAACGCCTCTTCACATCAGAATCAGTCACCGAAGGTCACCCAGATAAGATTGCAGATCAGATATCAGATGCAATTTTAGATTCCCTCATCGGTCAAGATAACAAGAGTCGGGTTGCAGTCGAGACACTTATTACTACTGGCCAGGTACATGTTGCAGGTGAAGTCACAACTAATGCCTATGCTGATATTGCAGGAATTGTGCGCGAGACTGTCTTAAATATTGGTTATGACTCATCAGATAAAGGTTTTGATGGAAATACTTGTGGCGTATCTGTATCCATCGGACAGCAGTCACAAGATATTTCACAAGGCGTCAATGATGCGTATGAAAATCGCGTTGCCTCATCCGCTGATCCATTGGATTTACAGGGCGCTGGAGATCAAGGTTTGATGTTTGGTTATGCATGCGATGATACAAAAGAGTTGATGCCATTACCTATCTGGTTGGCTCATGAGTTAGCTCAACAGCTCTCTAAAGTACGAAAAGATGGCTCACTTCCATATTTACGCCCTGATGGAAAAACTCAAGTCACCATTGAATATGACGGTCACAAAGCGATTGCTCTCAATACAGTTGTTATTTCTAGCCAACATTCAGAAGATGTAGATGTTGCTAAGAAACTTACCCCAGAAATTATTGCCTCAGTAATAGATCCTATCTTGGCGAAAATTGATTTGCCTCGAAAAGATCTTCGTATCCTTATCAATCCGACAGGTCGTTTCGTTATCGGTGGACCAATGGGAGATGCGGGCCTTACAGGTCGCAAAATTATTGTAGATACCTACGGTGGTATGGCTCGTCATGGTGGAGGTGCTTTTAGCGGTAAAGATCCATCAAAGGTTGATCGCTCTGCTGCGTATGCAATGCGTTGGGTTGCTAAAAATATTGTGGCCGCAGGCTTTGCGACTCGATGCGAAGTTCAAATCGCATATGCAATTGGAAAGGCTCAGCCGGTAGGTTTGTTTGTAGAAACATTTGGAACTGAAACTGTCCCAGTCTCTCGAATTCAAGATGCAGTTGTAGCAACATTTGATCTACGACCAGCAGCGATTATTCGTGATTTGAATTTACTGCGACCAATCTATTCCAAGACAAGTGCATATGGTCACTTTGGTCGCGAGCTACCTGAATTCTCATGGGAGAAGACGGATCGCGTAGCTGCATTGCAATCTGCGCTCCGCTAATACCAAACGAAAAGTGCAATGGCTACGCCACGGTTATTGAGACTCAAATCTGAATTAATCGCGAAATCACCAGGCCAACGAGCATCACATTCTCCGGTAGCGCGAGTATTGGTTGACACAGGTGTCGATCATTTGGATCAACTCTACGATTATTTTGTACCGCAAGAGTTTGCCGATGCCGTTGTTGTAGGTATTCGCGTTCAAGTTCCTTTCTCCCATAAAGAGAGTGAGGCAATAGTAATTTCTCGCCATGAATTGGCAGAAAGTAGTGGGCCACTCAAAACTATTACAAAAGTTTTATCGACTCACCCCGTAGCCACCGAAGAATCATTGAGCTTGGCCCTCGTTGTTGCCAATCGCTGGGCATGCTCGCTATCGGATATCTTAAGAAGTTCTATCCCACCACGTATTTCGAGTGTCGATAAGAAGCATTCGCCAAACCTTATTGAACTGAGGGAGCTATCTACAAAAACGATTCCACGATTTATCGCACTCAAACCTCACAGCGCACCGTTGAGTCAGATATGCGAGGAGATTGATCTCACGTTGGGCTCTCATTTAGTAATCGTTCCTGATGAACGTGACTTGTTAGGCCTACTCAATTTTTGGAATGAACGAAATCCTGAGAACCCGGCTATTGCTCTTGGAAGTTCATTAACACGGCGCCAAAGATATTCCAATTATCTCGATGCGATGTCAACGCAAAATGTTCTCGTCGTAGGAACGCGCAGCGCAGTATTCGCCCCCGTGGGAAACCTTCATAAAATTATTGTCTATAAAGAATCATCACCTGACTATTACGATCAGCGATCACCTGGATGGAATGTTCGTGATGTAGCTTTACTAAGAAACTCGAGAAGTGAGTGTGAATTAGCTTTTCTTTCTTATGTGCCATCTTTGGTATTGGCAGTACTTATTGATGAAAAGAGAGTCTTGTATGTACATGAGAATAAAAGAGTTCGTGTACGCGCATTCGCTCCTACTCCTGGAGCGCTACTTCCACAACGAATATTTACACCTATTCGAGAAGTGTTGAAAAGGGGACCAGTTCTTTTTCTAGTTGCCCGCAAAGGGTATGGAAATGCACTTCTATGTGCTCAATGTAGAAATTATGCACAATGTTCGTGTGGAGGACGCCTCAAAGTGCTGGGAGGTTCAAAGGCTCCACAGTGTTCTCATTGCGCTAAGCAATTCCCTGACTGGAAATGTTCGTGGTGTCAAAGTACGCATCAATATGTTGTGGGTCGTGGAATAGAGCGTGCCAGTGAAGAGATCGGTAGAGCTTTCCCTAACATCCCAATTGTTATGTCTCATGGGGAAGCTATGAAGGATCGCGTCAACGACTCGAAAAGTATCGTGATTTCAACACCAGGTGCTCAACCTGTTGCCGAAAAAGGTTATGCCGGAGTCGTAATCCTGGATGCTCTAACATTTTTCTCCCATGAAGATCTTGCTTCACAAGAAAGAGCACGTGAATTATTTTTTGAAAGTAGTGGGCTTGTGCGATCTGATGGCGATGTAATAATTGCAATGGAAGATACCCATCCAATAGTTTCAGCGATAACACAATGGAACCCTTCAACGATGATTCAGCGAGAGTTGCGCGAACGTAACGAATTAGGACTACCACCTTATGGACATAGTGCTCTGATAAGAATTGATACGGAGGAAGCTTCGCAGCTGGCTTCGGGACTGCGCAGTTCGATTGCGCAAGGTCGAATCGATGCAGATTCAACGTTGTTAGGGCCAGTAGAAATAAGCCCTACGCAATCAAAGATTATCCTTCGCTTTTCTGATGACGCACTAACCACTACCACCCAATTTTTGCGAGAGCTTCAACGCAAACGTGGTATCGCTAAAAAGTCTCTGCTATACCTACGAATAGATCCGTATTCACTCTCGTAAGGTGAAATTGATGCGCCTCGATTGGTAGACTTCACTCATGTCTATCCAACCTATACGCCTCTTCGGAGATCCAGTCTTGGTGACGAAGACCAGTCCAGTTGTTGACTTTGATAAAGAATTAAGGAATTTGGTTCAAGATCTCACCGAAACAATGTTAGATGCTCCAGGTGCCGGTTTGGCAGCTCCACAAATTGGAGTTCCACTACGCGTTTTTGTATGGGATGTAGATGAAGCATTAGGTCACCTGATCAATCCAACGCTAGATCTCAGTGATGAGATTCAGGAAGGTGAAGAAGGTTGTCTTTCATTTCCAGAACTTAGATATCCCGCCCCACGAGCAATGCGGGTAGTAGCACGAGGTTGGAATATGTATGGCGAGCCAATTTCAGTTGAGGGATCAGAATTGCTTGCCAGAGCGATCCAACACGAGAGCGACCATCTTGATGGAATTCTATTTATTGAGCGTTTAAGTAGTGAAGACCGAAAACTTGCTATGAAAGAAATCCGTGAATCCGAGTGGTTCAATGCCAATAATGGATCGATACCAACAATCAAAGAATCGCCTCATTCTTTGTTTGGAAGGAATACTTAGTGCGCATTGGTGTAGCCGCAACGCCTACTGTCGCAGTTCCGACATTAGATTGGTTAGTCAATTCGGGGCACACTTTAGTTCGAACCATCACTGTTGAAGATAAACCGGCAGGTAGAGGTAGAACGCTCAGCGCTTCACCTGTTGCGCAATGGTCACAGGAGCACGGAGTAGCGTGCCTAAAACCAAAATCTAGCAGTGAGCTTTTAGGCAATATAGAAGATTTGGATTTGGTAATAACAATTGGATACGGAGTAATCCTTCCAGAATCTATATTGTCATTACCCAAAAACGGCTTCATCAATCTACATTTTTCCTTGCTTCCTCTCTATCGCGGTGCTGCACCTGTCCAACGAGCAATACAAAATGGGGAAACGCAAACCGGAGTTACGGTTTTTCAATTAGATAAAGGAATGGATACAGGACCAATTTATGTTTCTGCACAACAAAATATCGATCCTTCCTGGAGAAGTAGCGAATTACTGGAAGTCCTCTCGCACCTTGGCCCCTCTGTAATCCAAGAAAGCCTCGATGCGATTGAGGCAGGTTTGCTTCCATATAAACAAATTGGCGCGAGTTCACTTGCTTCGAAATTGAATGTTGAAGAAGGTGCCATCGATTGGAAAGATAAAGAGTCCACTGTTATTAATTTGGTGCGGGCATTTTATCCTCAACCATGTGCCTATTCATTTTTTAGAAAAGAGAAAATCAAAATTACGAAGATAAGTGCGAGTGTGCAAGAGCTTTCCTTGGCGCCAGGAGAAATCGTTACCGATGGGAAATCGGTCTATGTCGGCTGTGGGAGTAATACAAGCCTTGAACTTTTGTCCGTTATTCCATCAGGAAAAGCGGAAATGAAAGCTGCTGATTGGGCGCGCGGCGCTCGGTTTACATCTGGTGAAAAACTTGGTTGAAGCGAGAAGGAATACTTTCAAGTCCCCGAAACCTGATGCTTCACGTTTATTGGCCTTTGACTTGTTAACTGAAGTGAATCGCAATGGGGGTTTTTCAAATCTTTTATTGCCCCAGGCACTTGGTGCGAGTTCACTTGATGAACGAGATCGCTCTTTTGTCACAGAATTGCTTTATGGAACCTTAAGAATGCAAGGCAAACATGATTGGGTATTATCTCAAGTGAGCGATCGTCCTTGGAATGAAGTTGATGCAGGAATCGTAGATATCGCACGTTTGGGCGTACATCAGATCCATGAAATGCGAGTCCCAGACCACGCAGCGGTGGGAGCAACTGTAGAGGTAGCGCGAAAACGCATTGGTGAATCCAAGGCGAGTTTTGTCAATGCCTTACTACGAAGTGTCACGCGCAAAAGTTATGAAGAATGGTTTTCGCCCCTAACTTCTATTTCAGATCCTGTTGAACGATTCTCTATTCAATATTCTCATCCGCAATGGATTGTCTCGGCATACTTCGATTTGTTGAAAGATTGGGAGAGCGTGGAATCAGCTCTAGCTATCAATAATGTTGCTGCTAAACCCACACTCGTCTCGTGGCCAGGTCGATCAACGCAGAGTGAACTAGTAAACGTCGGGGGAGTAGCGACACAGTATTCGCCCTACGGAGCGCAATTTGATGGAGCCCCGGGATCTTTAGAACTTATTAGATTTCGTAATGCGGGAGTTCAAGATGAAGGCTCTCAATTAGTTTCAATTGTTTTTGCAGCGGCTGCGCTTAACAAGAAGCGATGGCTCGATCTCTGTGCCGGCCCAGGTGGCAAAGCTGTCCTCTTATCTAGTATTTCTAAACTAGATGGTGCATCATTTAGCGCGAATGAGATTTCCCAACCTCGAGCAGACTTAGTCAAGCAAGTCGTTCCAGGAGCTCGAGTATTTGTTGGTGACGGTCGCACTATCTCAGAGCACGGTGAAACTTTTGATGCCATTCTCATCGATGCTCCATGTACTGGTCTGGGCGCGCTACGTCGTCGCCCTGAGGTTCGATGGCGTAGAACGCCCCAAGATTTGCGTGAACTCACTCAACTTCAGCGCGAGTTACTCGATGGTGCATACGAAGTTTTGGAAGCCGACGGTTTACTTGGCTATGCGACATGTTCACCGCATTTAGCCGAGACGCAAGTACAAGTAATGGATTTGCTCAAAAGACACAAAGACTTGGAGCAGGTACCAGTTGATACGTATCTTCCCTCCAATTTGCGCGATGCTACTCGTTCACATTCAATGACGCTGTGGACCCATATTCATGGCACAGATGCGATGTTTCTCGCGCTCTTTCGTAAGAAAAGCATTGGAGCAAGTAAGGTAGTTTCATGAGTCGTGATATTCGAATTACTCCCTCAATTCTAAGCGCAGATTTTTCGCACTTGAAAGAAGAAATTTCCCGGATAGCCTCAGTTTCGGATTTGGTTCACCTAGACATCATGGACAATATATTTGTTCCAAATTTTACTTTTGATTTTAACTCGGCTTCAAAAATAATTAAGGAATCGTCATTACCAGTTGATGCGCATTTGATGGTTGCAGAGGCCGACCTCATTGCTCCGGCATATGCTGAAGCGGGCTGTGCGAGTGTGACGATCCACGCAGAAGCGCTACAAGATATCTCGTCGACTCTGCGCGCTATTCGCAAGGTTGGAGTTCGCAGTGGATTAGCTCTTAAGCCCTCCTCAAAGATTGAAGATTATTCAGAATTTATTGACGACGTAGATATGTTTCTCATCATGACAGTGGAACCTGGTTTTGGAGGTCAAAAATTTATGACCGATATGATGGATAAGGTTTCCAAAACACGTGCAATCATCGGATCGCGACCCATCTGGCTACAAGTGGATGGTGGAATATCCGCAGAGACGATAGAAGTCGCACTCGATGCTGGAGCAGATACTTTTGTGGCAGGTAGCGCGGTTTTCACTGCGCCAGATCCCGCAGAGATGGTTATTAGATTGCGCGAACTGTGCCTTTCAAGGCCCTAGAAATTCAAAGAATCAAAGGGCAACTCTCTAGTAAACTGCGAGCATGAAATCGTTCGAATCTCTTTGGGCCGAATTAGCGCAAAAGGCAATTACTCGACCAGAGGGTTCAGGCACAGTTGCCGCACTCGATGCCGGGGTTCATGCCATTGGAAAGAAGATTCTGGAAGAGGCCGGGGAAGTATGGCTAGCAGCTGAACATGAGAGCGATGAAGCTTTGGCTGAAGAAATAAGTCAATTGATCTACCACCTTCAAACATTGATGATCGCGCGAGGAATTTCCCTTGACGATATTTACAAGTACCTCTAGGAGCATCCATGTTACGAATAGCTATTCCTAATAAAGGCTCTTTAGCCGATGACGCAATTTCAATTCTCAAAGAAGCTGGTTATCGCCAACGAAGTGATAGTCGTGATTTAGTTCTTTTGGATAATGAAAATGGAGTTGAATTCTATTATCTTCGCCCCAGAGATATCGCGCTCTATGTTGGTTCTGGAGAGTTAGAAGCAGGTATCACGGGGCGAGACTTACTCATCGATTCAGGGGCTAAAGCAGATGAAGTACTTTCTCTCAACTTTGGTGGATCGACTTTTAGATTCGCGGGTAGCGCAGATGTTGATTGGGACATAGCAAAGATTTCTGGCAAACGTGTTGCAACTGCATACCCTGGCTTAGTTGCTTCTCACCTTGAATCACTAAATGTAAGCGCAGATGTTGTTCGACTAGATGGCGCTGTGGAGAGCAGCGTGCGTTTAGGTGTTGCAGATTTAATCGCCGACGTGGTTAGCACTGGAAACACCTTGCGCCAAGCCGGATTAAAAATATTTGGTGAGCCTATTTTGGTGAGTGAAGCGGTATTGATTACTCGTACCGGTGTTGCCATCCCAGCCGAATTAGAAATTCTTATTCGTCGACTTCAAGGAGTCGTCACAGCGCGTAAGTATGTTTTGCTCGATTACGATGTGAAAAAAGCTGATGCTGTAGCAGCGTGTGCAATCACACCTGGCTTGGAATCTCCAACAATTTCACCTTTGCAAAATGATGATTGGGTGGCAGTGCGTGCGATGGTTTTGCGCAAAGACACAAATAGAGTCATGGATGAATTGTGGGCTCTAGGAGCTCGTGGAATTTTAGTGACAGATATCCACGCCTGCCGTCTCTAAGGGCGAGAATCTGCTTCCTCTACTTCTTCACGAGCAATGCCAAGTAAATAAAGTACAGAATCTAGGTATGGAGCACTTACCGAACTATCTGCTGCTGCTTTAACGGCGGGTTTTGCATTAAATGCGATACCAAGACCAGCGGCAGCGATCATGTCTAAATCATTTGCACCATCACCGATGGCTATTGTTTGTTCAATATTAATATTTTCCAGCTGCGCAAAATCTCGTAGTGCCTGAGCTTTTGCCGCGCGGTCAATAATAGGTCCGAGAACTTTACCGGTAAGTTTTCCATCCACGATTTCTAATGTATTAGCACGATAATGAGAGATATTGAGTTCGCGCATCAATGGATCGATAACGTTGTGAAAACCACCTGAAACAACGCAAACAGTATGACCGAGTCGTTGTAGCGTACGGATAAGGGTGCGAGCACCCGGAGTCAGGAGAATTTCTTGTTGCACCTGCGCAATAACTGTTTCTGGCAAGTCTGCCAATAATGAAACGCGGGCAATAAGAGATTGTTCAAAATCCAATTCCCCTCGCATCGCAGATTGAGTAATTGCTATTACTTCATCGCCAACACCGGCCTTTGCAGCCAGTAACTCGATTACTTCTTGTTGAATAAGAGTTGAATCGACATCTAGAAGAACTAGCTTGCGTGCATGTCGCATGAGCCCGCCCTGTTGGACTGCTATATCGAGTCCAGTTTCAAGTGCAACACGAGCAAGACTATTACGCAGAGATTTCTCATCTGCTCCTGAAATAAGGAATTCGATGGCCGTCACAGGATATGAAGCAGTTCGTGTAATAGCTTCGATATTTCCCTGCAGTGCGTTAATATTTTGAGCCACTTTTGCAATCGATCCTGGCTCCAGCTTCGGGGACAAAACCACAACATGGAGAAGACCCGTTTTCGCCGCTATGGATGCGATTGGCGTACTTGAAAATGAAGTGGCAATGTCAACGTCGAGTTGCGTCGCAAGTGCCACCAAGTCGCTATCGATAGCCTTTGCATGAGCTGGGTCGCAGGTGATAAGTAAGGTCAATATTAATCTCTCACGAATTACCACTTGCTCGATATCAACTACGGTCAAGGAAAATGGAGCAAGAGTCTCAAACAGGGTTGCAGTGATACCAGGTGAATCTAGACCTGTCAGAAGGATTAATCCCGTGAATTGATCCTTATCAAGTTGCGCGCTCATAATGGGAGAGGTTATCGCGAATCACTCACTGAATATGCGAAATATTGGCTCTAAGTCAGGTGAGAACGACTATCTTTTTCGTCTATGACTACCCAATCCGTTTTGGAACTTCGCGACGTAACGGTACGACGAGGTGACTCCACGATTTTGGGACCGATAAATTTTTCAATAGCGCCGGGGGAGCGATGGGTAATCCTCGGCCCTAATGGAGCGGGTAAATCAACCTTTCTCAATATTTTAGCGACGCGAATATTTCCAACTACGGGTAAAGCTTTTCTGCTCGGCCAAGAGATGGGCAAAGTTGATCTCTTCGAACTACGAACACGTATTGGAACATGTGCCTCAATTATTGCCGAAGATATTCCCTATGACGAATTAGTCAAAGATGTCGTCCTTACTGCTGCTTATGCAATTCTTGGACGTTGGAATGAAGATTACGATTTGTGGGATGAATCTCGCGCAATATCTTTATTAACTAATTTCGGCGTTCGTCAATTAGGTGATCGACTCTACGGATCACTCAGCGATGGGGAGAAAAAAAGAGTTCAGATTTCACGCGCATTGATGGCTGATCCAGAACTTCTTTTACTCGATGAACCAACGGCCGGCCTTGATCTTGGTGGTCGGGAAGATTTACTACAACGTTTCTCTTCTTTTTCACAAGACCCAACAGCTCCTGCGACAATATTAGTAACACATCACATCGAGGAGATTCCAGCGGGGACAACGCATGCGCTGCTTCTGCATAATGGAAGCATCGCTGTTTCTGGTCCTGTTGCCCAAGTCATTACGCAAGAACATCTCAGTGCTGTCTTTGGCATCGCAATGAATGTAATTTCTGAGAACGGCCGCTTCTTCGCTCGCGCAATTGGTTGACAATGACTTTTCTCGATTGTGTCGACGCCAGTTGGATGAAAGTACTCACTCCGCTTATCCCGCTGATCAATGAGATTGAGTTAACTCTTGAGTCGCAAGAATTCTTGCCAAAAGCCGAAGAAGTTTTTATCGCACTGCGAACACCAATCGAGCAGGTGCGCGCGGTTATATTTGGACAAGATCCTTATCCAACGCCAGGCAATGCAAACGGTTTAGCTTTTAGCGTCTCAACTGGATGCAACACACCTGCTTCGCTGCGAAATATTTTTATCGAGTACCAATCTGATCTTGAAAAAAATACCCTTCCGGCCCTTGATTTATCCACGTGGAGTCAGAATGGCGTTCTACTTCTCAATCGCGTTCTTACCGTTTCACCAAACTCAAAAAAGTCCCATGCACACTTAGGCTGGGAAAGAGTTACAACGCTTATTGCTCAGGAACTTGGGACGAGAGATATTGTTGCAATTTTGTGGGGGAATAGAGCTCAAGAATTGAAAAGATATTTCCGTAAAGAATGGGTCATTGAAAGTGTTCACCCAAGTCCACTCTCTGCCTATCGGGGATTTTTTGGATCCAAG
>CANFXM010000022.1 GCA_947451045.1 Actinomycetota bacterium
CTTCTTAGCTGCTGCCTTCTTGCGACGCTTTGGAGCTGCCTTCTTAGCTGCTGCCTTCTTGCGACGCTTCTTTGGAGCTGCTGCTTTCGCTGCTGCCTTCTTGCGACGCTTCTTTGGTGCTGCTGCCTTTACGGCTGCCTTCTTACGACGCTTTGGAGCTGCTGATTTAGCAGCTGCCTTCTTGCGCTTCTTTGGAGCTGCTTTTTTTGCTGCGGCCACGTACTTCTCCTATCGGAATGGTTCGGATCCGTCACCCAAACCTGTTCGTGGATAAGCGTGACACTAAATTGCAAAAAATGCCAACATTTTGGAGAAATAAATTGAGTGCGTGTCGCATATTTATTTTTATATTTTTTTGTGCATTTTCGAAAAAAATTACTTGTTAGTAAATTAATTTAGATTATTTTGATTTTTTTCCCGCAAAATTCGTTTAGCAACAGCAAATTCGTTGGTTTGAACGTCGTATTTTCGAAATTTCGGCATCAAAATGACCAAAATGAGGACTGCAATGACGCATAGAACCCCACCGAAAGTTACCGAGAAGGTCAAGCTAGTAACTGCGGCCATGGAAGCTGCGCGCATCTGTCCTGCCATTGGTCCAATTGAGTAAGAAAGTAATTCGATACCCGCAAGTCGTCCGCGAAAATCGTCGGGGATAGATTGATTCCACATTGCACTGCGAAAGAGTGCACTGACCATGTCTGATGCCCCGGCCAAAACTAAAAATATGAGAACGAGAACCAATGAATTCGAAATTCCAGCCAGGGATATTGCAACGCCCCAACCGAGAGCGGCAATCATGATGGCTCGACCATGGAATCGATAATGTTTTGTCCATCCACTAGTCAGGGTCACTAGAACTGATCCGACAGTTCCGGCGGCATACAACATTCCTAGTGCCCATGGTGTGCCAAGTTGGTCAGCCCAGAACGGAATGAGCGCAGTTGGCATTGCGAAAAACATTGCAGCGAGATCAATGAGATAAGAACCTAAAATATCTTTGCGATTGAATGCATATCGCACACCCTCTAATAAGCCTGCCAGAGATGGCTTTTTGGCTTCATGTGAAGGAGGAATATTTCTCACTCGGCTTAAGAATGCAAGTGATAATAAGAATGTAAAAACATCGACCATGTATCCAACAGGAATCGAATATGTAGAGATAATAATTCCGCCAATAGAAGGTCCGATGATGACTCCAACTTGCCAACGCAGACTCATCAAGGCACTAGCCGCCGGAAGATCGTGGTAATCGACTAATTGAGGAAGTGCGGCATCGGCACTGGGACGCTGTAAACCATTGACCGCGGCAAAGAGTCCGATGACGCAGTAGATAAGAAGCAGATGCGGCTTGGGAAGTAGGGCGTTGACGAGAAGCGTTGATGTCAAAATCAATGCCAGTGCCTCTGTCGCCCAGACCATCTTTTTTCGATCAACGGCGTCAGCTAGGACTCCACCGTAGAGTCCGAAAATAATAAGGGGCAGGATTTCAACGAGGCCGCTAATTCCCACTGCAACATAGGAATGGGTCAATTCTTTTATTTGAAAGGGAACTGCGACATAGGTGATCATCGATCCCATGTTGGTAACGAGACCTGAAGCCCAAAGATTGCGAAAATCTCGAGACTTTCGCAGTGGTGCTACATCAATTGTGAACTTTTTCAATGAAAAGTCTGCTCTTCTCCAGGAAATGTGCCGCTGCGGACATCGTTTGAATACTCGGTCGTTGCTGCCAGCATTTCTGCCCGCAAATTTCGGTATGCCTTGGCAAGTTTAGGGGGATTTTTCGTAATTCCCATCAAATCTGTCCATACCAATACCTGTGCATCGCACCTATTGCCTGCGCCAATTCCAATTGTTGGAATGGAAAGAGCATTAGTAATTTTTTGTGCTAATTCACCAGGGATTAGTTCTAGAACGATGGCAAAAGCACCCGCTTTTTCTAGAGCAAATGCGGCCTCAAGAATTGAGTCTCCATCGGTGCGGCCCTGGACTCGATATCCACCTAATTGATGAAGGGCTTGTGGAGTCAATCCAAGGTGGCCCATCACGGGAATTCCACTTGCCACTAGTTTTTCAACGGTAGCAATATGGGCACCTTCTAGTTTTACTCCCATCGCCCCAGCCTCTTTAAAAAAGCGGGTCGATGTTGCAAGTGCCTGCTCCGGCGAGCTTTCATAGGAGCCAAAGGGAAGATCTGCAATAACCAGGGCCCGATGTGAACCGCGAACAACTGCACGAGTAAGTGGAATCATTTCATCGAGAGTAACTGCGATTGTATTTTCGCCACCGAGGAAATTATTTCCAGCACTATCTCCAACGAGTAGCACGGGTATGCCGGCCTCATCAAAAATCTGCGCCGTCATCGATTCATAGGAAGTCAGCATCGCCCATTTTTCGCCACGTTTTTTTGCAGCCGCGAGATCAAGGATGGTGACACGGCGATGCGTAGCTCCGCCATAGAGGGATTCCATAATGTCCTTTCGGCCTCGAAGCTTCGCGGTGAAGTCCCCGGGAGTTATGTAGGTACATCGCCAAGGGTACCCCCGTTACACTTGAAATATGAAGTTGCGTGTAGCGCTGGCGCAGATCAACCCCACCGTGGGCGATCTTGCTGGCAATAGCGCGCTCATTCGTGCCAACTTGATTGAGGCTAAAAAAGCTGGCGCCCACGTCATTGTTTTTCCCGAAATGATTGTGACTGGCTATCCCGTTGAAGATTTAGCGACTCGACCATCTTTTCAATCTGCCAGTATCGAGGCCATAAATTCTTTGGCAACCCACATCGCAACTGATGGATGTGGCGAGCTAGTTGCAGTTGTTGGATACCTCGATAGAAATAATGGAGCACCACAAAATGCGATCGCCATTATTCATGGGGGCGAAATAAAGGCTCGCTATTCAAAACGACACCTTCCTAACTACGGCGTCTTTGATGAATTCCGAAATTTTGTATCTGGTGAAGGAACTCTTGTTGCCCGAGTTCATGGAATCGATATTGGTTTTGCAATTTGTGAAGATATTTGGCAAGACGCTGGAATGCTCGCCGACTTGGGTAAACGCACCCCGGGCTTAGTTCTCGTTCCTAATGGCTCACCTTTTGAACGCAAGAAAGATGGCGTCAGATTAACGCTGGTGCAAAAACGTGCCCGCGAAATTGGTGCTCCATTTGCCTACGTCAATATGACGGGCGGTCAAGACGATCTTGTCTTTGATGGCGACACAATCGTGGTCGATGCATCAGGAAAATTACTGGCGCGCGCAGCCCAATTTGATGACCAATTATTAGTTCTCGATATTGAAGCGAAAGGAGCAACGAGTAAGCCCGATGTTGTCATAAGTGAAAATGAAGCAGCGACCACTTCACCAATACCCAACCTGATTGCACCAGAAATTTCTGAAGTTGAACAGATATGGAAAGCACTCGTGTTAGGGCTGCGCGATTATGTAGAAAAGAATGGTTTTCGCTCTGTTGTACTTGGCTTATCGGGCGGCATTGATTCAGCTCTCGTTGGCGCGATTGCAGTTGATGCACTGGGCGCCAAGCGCGTCAATGGGGTTGCAATGCCGAGTAAATATTCTTCTGATCATTCAATAGATGATGCCCAAGCCTTTGCAACAAATACCGGAATTCATTTTCGGAGAGTTCCTATTTCACCGATGGTTGATTCCTTTATGGCTAACCTGACATTGAAAGGTTTAGCTGAAGAAAATTTGCAGGCCCGAGTCCGTGGAACAACCTTGATGGGTATTTCAAATCAGGAGGGCCATTTAGTTTTGGCGACTGGCAATAAGAGCGAACTCGCTGTGGGGTATTCAACTTTGTATGGTGATGCAGTGGGTGGTTTTGCTCCCATCAAAGATATTTATAAAACAGATGTATGGGCACTGGCTCGCTGGCGCAATGCCCAAGCAAGTGCTGCTGGTGAGATCGCACCTATTCCAGAGCGCTCCATTACAAAAGAGCCAAGTGCGGAATTGCGCCCAGATCAAAAAGATTCTGATTCATTGCCCGATTATGAATTGCTCGACAAAGTCTTGATGCGCTACGTCGATGGCGATGAGGGTTTTGACGCACTTATTGCGGCAGGTTTTGAGAGCGCATTGGTAACAAGAGTGATCGGCCTCGTTGATAAAGCTGAATATAAGAGGCGCCAATATCCACCTGGAGCCAAAGTCTCCGCGCGTGCTTTCGGAAAAGATCGCCGCTTGCCTATGACTTCACGCTGGCAGGAAGAGTAAGCG
This sequence comes from Actinomycetota bacterium, assembly GCA_947451045.1. Taxonomy (GTDB): domain Bacteria; phylum Actinomycetota; class Actinomycetes; order Nanopelagicales; family Nanopelagicaceae; genus Planktophila. The sequence goes on from CANFXM010000022.1 coordinate 4,246, forward strand.
CCCATTTCGTAACACAGCCGTAACTCGGCATTGGCACAATGGCGCTCATGTCACTCGAAAATTCAGATCACATGAGCAAGCAAGAAGAGTTCGTTCTTCGCACATTAGAAGAGCGCAATATTCGATTCGTTCGTTTGTGGTTTACCGATGTTTTGGGCTTTCTCAAATCTGTCGCTATTGCACCTGCTGAATTAGAAAGTGCATTTAGTGAAGGTATCGGTTTCGATGGATCTGCAATCGAAGGATTCGCTCGCACATCTGAATCAGATATGTTGGCTAAACCTGATCCAACAACATTTTCAGTATTGCCGTGGCGTACCGAAGCCCCTGGAGCTGCGCGAATGTTCTGCGACATCACGATGCCCGATGGCACACCATCGCCATCTGATCCGCGCAACGTTCTTCGTCGCACACTCAATAAGGCAGCAGAGATGGGTTACACGTGTTACACGCATCCAGAGATTGAATTCTTTTTATTCAATGAAAAACCTGAAATTGGAAAATCACCTGTTCCCGTAGATCAAGGTGGATATTTCGATCACACGCCAGCAGTTGTGGGACATGATTTTCGCCGGCAGGCAATTACGATGTTGGAAGCCATGGGAATTAGCGTTGAATTTAGTCATCACGAAGGTGCACCCGGACAACAAGAAATTGATTTGCGATATGCCGACGCTCTTAGCACTGCCGATAACATCATGACTTTTAGACATGTCATCAAAGAGGTTGCTCTTGAGCAAGGGTTCTACGCATCCTTTATGCCAAAACCATTTACCGAACATCCCGGTAGTGGAATGCATACGCACGTATCGCTTTTCAAAGGTGAAGAGAATGCTTTCTATGACCCCAATGCAGAGTTCAATCTCTCCGCAACTGGTCGATCATTTATTGCGGGCATCTTGAAGCATGCACCTGAAATCACAGCTATTACCAATCAGTGGGTCAATTCATATAAGCGCTTGCATGGCGGGGGAGAAGCGCCAGCATTTGTAAATTGGGGTCCCAGTGATCGTGGCGCACTGGTTCGAGTTCCTATGTATAAACCAAAGAAAGAAAACTCAACCCGAATCGAATTACGTTCCCCAGATTCTGCATGTAATCCATATCTTGCATATGCAGTGATGTTGGCCGCTGGCCTTGCAGGAGTTGAAGGTAAATACGAACTTACAAATTCGGCGGAGCCAGATTCTTTGCCGGCAAATCTCAATGAAGCCATTGCAGCAATGGAGAAGAGCGCCCTTGTTCGAGAGACACTCGGTGAGCATGTATTTGAGTATGTATTGCGAAATAAGCGGGCTGAATGGCAGGACTATCGCCGCCAGGTAAGTGCCTATGAATTGGATCGGTATTTGCCAGTTTTGTAATCAATAAAGGGTTACTCTTTTTATATGACGAAAGAGACCAACCCTCAAAATATTCGAAATTACAACCTCATTGCAGGCTTTTTTCATCTTGCCCAAATGATTGTGGTTCTCGTTCTTGCAAATGATTTTTCACTTCCAATAGTTGCCCGATATATGGCAGGACCTCCAGGAAGTGCTTTTGTTTCAGAGCCAATTACTTTGATGAAAACCCCAGTGGGACTCACTGTTGCAATTTTTCTGGGACTCTCTGCTTTCTTCCATTTTTTAGTTGCCAGCCCAAAATATTTTCTGCGCTATAGCCTTGGTTTAGCATCTCACCGAAATTATTTCCGATGGGTTGAATATTCAATTAGTTCCTCAGTCATGATTGTCTTGATTGCTCAAATTTGCGGAATCACTGATGTAGCCGCAATCGTTGCAATTTTTGGTGTGAATGCATCCATGATTCTCTTTGGATGGTTGCAGGAAAAGTATGAAGAGCCAGGCAATGGCGGTTGGTTGCCATTTATATTTGGATGTATTGCAGGGATAGTTCCTTGGATTGCCCTTGTTTTTTACATCTTTGCAATCGGTGGCCCTGGTAATACGAAAGCCCCAGCTTTTGTCTATGGGATCGTTATTTCACTATTTATTCTCTTCAATACATTCGCGGTAGTTCAGTTCCTGCAATATAAGAAAGTAGGAAAATGGGCGCAGTATTTGCGGGGAGAGAAGACTTACATAACGCTCTCACTCGTGGCTAAATCTGCTCTCGCTTGGCAGATATTTGCCTCCACCTTGATTCAATAGCGCCATTCGCGCTACTCTTTTCACCTTATGAAGCTCCGCGGACTCCTCCTTATCCGCCGTAGCGAGGCCTAATTACCGGTCTCCTCGCTGCGGAGTTTGGTGTTGCCGGTTAACACTTTCGGCCAACCAAACAATGAGGAGTTAGAAAAATGAATTTTCCACAACAACAACCTTCAGTCATGAAGGCGCATAGATATTCGTCCTTTATCCCAGTTGATCTTGTAGATCGCACGTGGCCTACTAAAAAAATGACCAAAGCACCTCAGTGGTGTTCGGTGGATCTTCGCGATGGCAATCAAGCACTCATCGATCCAATGGACACGCCTCGCAAGTTGGCGATGTTTAAGTTGCTCGTTGCAATGGGTTACAAAGAAATTGAAGTTGGTTTTCCAAGTGCGAGCCAGACAGATTTCGATTTCGTACGCAAAATTATTGAAGAGAATTTGATTCCAGACGATGTCATCATTCAAGTTCTCACACAAGCGCGCGACCCTCTTATTCGTCGAACCTATGAATCAATCAAGGGCGCCAAGCAGGTCATTGTTCACCTTTATAACTCCACATCTACATTGCAGCGTCGCGTTGTTTTTGGTCAAGATAAAGAAGGCATCAAGAAGATTGCTACAGATGGTGCCCAACTGTGCTTAGACCTTGTTGCAACAGTTCCAGAAACAAAAATCTCATTTGAGTATTCACCAGAATCTTTTACGGGCACCGAACTCGAATATGCAGTTGAGGTTTGCAATGCTGTGAATGCAATATGGAAGCCAACTCCACAGTGGAAGACAATTATGAATCTTCCTGCCACCGTTGAAATGGCAACACCAAATATTTATGCTGATTCAATTGAATGGATGTCGCGTAATCTCAATAATCGTGAGAGCGTCATTATTTCATTGCACCCTCACAACGATCGTGGCACCGGTGTTGCTGCAGCAGAACTTGGTTATTTAGCTGGGGCGGATCGCATTGAAGGAACACTCTTTGGCAACGGTGAGCGCACGGGAAATGTCTGCCTAGTGACACTTGGTATGAACCTAGTTAGTCATGGAATTGATCCGATGATTGATTTTTCAAATATCGATGAAATTCGCAGAACTGTTGAATATGCGAATCAATTACGCGTACCAGAGCGTCATCCATATGGCGGCGACCTTGTATTTACTGCATTTTCTGGTTCGCATCAAGATGCAATCAAAAAAGGTTTTGATCACCTTGCAGCTGATGCAAAAGCTGCGGGTAAGGCGGTAGAAGAATTTACTTGGGCTGTTCCATATCTTCCGATCGATCCAAAAGATATTGGCCGCTCATATGAAGCTGTCATTCGCGTGAACTCGCAATCAGGTAAGGGCGGCGTCGCATACTTGATGAAGAATGAACATCACTTAGATTTACCACGTCGTCACCAAATCGAATTTAGTCGCGTAGTACAAGCAAAGACTGATTCTGAAGGTGGGGAAGTAACAGGTAAAGATTTGTGGGAGATTTTTGAAGATGAATATCTTCCCACTGAATCTGCGCCATGGGGAAGATTCCGCCTCAAAGGATTGTCGCAAACATCAGTACTTGATGAAGATGTGCACTTGAGCGTTTCGATTTTAGATCGTGGCGTGAAGCAAGAACTCACAGGTCAAGGAAATGGTCCGATTGCAGCCTTCTGTAATATTTTGCAGAGTTACGGCGTCGATGTGAAAGTTCTCGATTATTACGAGCATGCTCTTTCATCAGGTGGCGATGCTTCTGCTGCTGCTTACCTTGAGTGCTCAATCGATGGAGAAGTTTTCTGGGGCGTTGGAATCGACCCAAATACGACGACTGCATCACTCAAAGCAGTCGTGTCTGCGATAAATCGCGCAATTCGATAAGGGTCGGCACTACCTTTGCCCGTATGAGTTTGTATCGGGATGAGGCGGTTATTCTGCGCACTCAAAAATTGGGTGAAGCAGATCGCATCATCACCATGCTCACTCGCGAACATGGCCGAATTCGTGGCGTGGCAAAAGGTGTTCGACGCACTAAATCAAAATTTGGTGCGCGGCTAGAACCAGGAAGCCACGTCGATATTCAGCTCTATGTCGGAAAAACTTTTGACACAGTTACTCAAGTTGAAGCAATTATGAATTATGGGGAAGCCCTCACTGATGATTACCAGCGATGGACAGTAGCTGCTGCAATTATGGAAGCTGCAGAACGCTTCACATCGCAAGAACATGAACCAGCACTGCAAGAATTTCAACTCGTAGTAGGTGGATTAAAAGTTCTCTCTGAAAATCGTTATGACCCACTCCTCATTCTTGATGCTTTCTTACTTCGTTCCCTCGCCATTGGCGGATATGCACCTTCGATGACATTATGTTCTCGGTGTGAAGCACCAGGGCCGCATCGATACTTTTCTTTAGTCGGTGGCGGATCGGTATGTATCGATTGCAGACCATCAGCATCTGCAACTCCAGCACCAGAAACACTTACACTCATGGGCGCGCTTCTGAGTAGTGAATGGGATATTGCCCAAGCCAGTGAGACGCGACATCGCCGTGAAGCAAGTGGTTTGATTGCAGCTTATTTACAATGGCACTTAGAGAGAGGACTTCGATCTTTGCCTATGGTGGAGCGAGTATGAATATTCCAAATCACGTTGCAATTGTTATGGATGGCAATGGGCGTTGGGCAAAAGAGCGCGGACTCCCACGCACTGCAGGACATGAAGCGGGTGAAGCCGCCCTCTTTGATGTTGTGCAAGGTGCAATTGAATTTGGAGTAAAAGAAATAAGTGCGTATGCATTCTCCACTGAAAATTGGCGGCGCTCACCTGAAGAAGTGAAATTTCTTATGGGCTTCAATCGAGATGTATTGCGCCGCCGCCGTGATGAAATGAATTCAATGGGTGTGCGCATTCGCTGGGTCGGTCGTCCAAAACGATTATGGAGCAGCGTTATTCAAGAGTTAGAGGAAGCAGAGGAACTCACTAAAAAAAATAAGGTTCTCACCCTGAATATGTGCGTCAACTATGGAGGCCGTTCAGAAATTGTTGAAGCTGCAGCCGAACTAGCCCGTGATGTGAAGCGAGGCAAAGTTAAGGCAGATTCGATTACAGAGAAAACATTTCAAAAGTATTTAGATTCACCCACAATGAGTGACGTTGATTTATTCTTGCGAACATCAGGGGAGCAGCGCACAAGCAATTTTTTGCCGTGGCAAAGTGTTTATTCGGAGTTTGTATTTATGGATGTTTTATGGCCAGATGTAACTCGTAAAACTTTATGGAAAGCGATTGAAGAATATTCACAAAGAGATAGAAGATTCGGTAAAGCGTAGCTTTAGAGAATTGAAAGTATTAGCGGTAAAGCCTAGGCAGAGTAGGCGACAACAGCCCACATCAATAAAACTCCAACAGCAGTTGCGGCTAAGGTCCATCGAGATGGATGACGTGAATGTGCTTCTGGCAAAATATGAGCTGTCGCAATATAAATAACAAAGCCAGAAAAAAGTGCAAGGTAGAGCGCCATCCAAGAACTATTCAATGCTAAATAGGTACCCAGTGAGGCACCAGATAGTCGTGCAAATGCATCAACACCGAGTAGCCATTTACTGTGTTTGGTCCAGTGTCCGCTCTTGACCATGATTGAAACGGTATTAAGTCCGTCACTAAATGCATGAACTACTACAGCTATAAAAACCGCGAAGCCAAGAGCGTTACTGACTTGGAATGCAACGCCGAGTCCAACACCATCTAGAAATACGTGCCCACCCATAGCAATTGCACCTAAGGAACCTGCAATGTTGTGATGTTCGTGATCATGACCATAATCTGATTCAGCAGGTTCGTGGCCACCAAAACTTCGCTCCAACACATGAAGGAGCAAGAAGCCACCAACAATTGCGAGTGAAACAGAAGGAACTCCACCGAAAGTAGTTTTATTTGATTTGAAAACTTCGGGTAATAAGTCAAAACCGACGAGACCAAGAAGTAAACCAGCTGATAAACCAAGCACTAAATGGAATTGATCGCGCGAACGTAAGGCGACGATTCCACCAAAAGTGGTGGCGACAACCGTAAGTGCTGCAAAAACTATCGCGAGATTCATTGATTTAGGGTATCGCGATTAGGCTACTTCTCATGATTGCTATCGCTCGCTTTGAAGTTTCCATGTCCCAAAGTTCAGATTTTCGCAAGGAAATAGAGGTTGCCCGTGAAGCCCTTGCCGAATGTGTCGGATATATCGATGGTGAGATTGGTCAGAATTTAGATCAACCATCTCTGTGGCTCTTGATGACACGGTGGGAAAATGTTGGTTCGTATCGCAGAGCCCTCAGTGCGATGCGTTCGAAGTTAGAAGCTATTCCAGTTCTCGCGCGGGCAATTGATGAACCAGGTGCTTACGAGTAAACTTTCTCGTACGGGAGTAACACCAGTTGCTCTTCGCCGACAGCCAGCCGGATGGAGATTATTGTGGCAACGGACCGTTTAGAAAATATTGTTGGACTCGCAAAGCGTCGAGGATTTGTATTTCCTTCTTCAGAAATTTATGGCGGTTTACGTGCATCGTGGGATTACGGCCCACTTGGTGTCGAACTTAAAAACAACGTAAAGCGTCAGTGGTGGAAAGCCATGGTTATGGGTCGCGAAGACGTAGTTGGACTTGATTCATGTGTGATCTTGGCGCGCGAAGTGTGGGAAGCATCAGGACACGTTGCAACATTTAGCGATCCGCTGACCGAATGTACGGCTTGCCACAAGCGCTATCGCGCAGATCATTTAGAAGAGGCTTATGAAGCCAAGCATAAGAAGAAGGCTGAGTCACTCACTGAAATCAATTGCCCTGCTTGCGGAAATAAGGGCCAATTCACAACTCCAAAACAATTTAGTGGATTACTCAAGACATTCCTCGGTCCGGTAGAAGATGAATCTGGACTTGCATATCTTCGACCAGAGACCGCACAGGGAATTTTTATTAACTTTGATCAAGTGATGACAACATCGCGTAAGAAACCACCATTTGGTATTGGCCAAATCGGAAAATCTTTCCGTAATGAAATAACTCCAGGAAACTTTATTTTCCGAACACGTGAATTTGAACAGATGGAAATGGAATTCTTTGTGGTTCCAGGAACTGATGAAGATTGGCATCAATATTGGATTGATACTCGCCTTGCTTGGTATAAAGATTTGGGAATCAATCCAGAGCGCCTTCGTATTTTTGATCATCCGAAAGAGAAGTTGTCGCACTATTCAAAACGCACTGCAGATATCGAATACAAATTTGAATTTACTGGCACCGAATGGGGCGAGCTCGAAGGCATTGCAAACCGTACAGATTTTGATCTCAAAGCACATTCATCGGCATCGGGTAAAGACCTTTCCTACTTTGATCAAGAAAAAGGCGAACGTTGGACACCATTTGTGATTGAACCAGCGGCAGGCGTCGATCGTTGTGCACTGACATTTTTGATGGATGCATATACAGAGGATGAAGCACCAAATAGCAAGGGCGAAATGGAAAAGAGAGTCGTACTCAAACTCGATCACCGTTTGGCGCCTATCAAAGTGGCGGTATTGCCACTTTCTCGCAATGCAGATCTTTCGCCTCTGGCTCGTGATCTCGCGACGCAATTACGAAAAAATTGGAATATCGATTTCGACGATGCTGGAGCAATCGGACGTCGTTATCGCCGCCAAGATGAAATTGGAACTCCTTACTGCATAACAATTGACTTTGAAACTCTCGAAGATCATGCAGTGACAATTCGCGATCGTGACACGATGGCACAAGAACGCATCGCACTCGATCAGGTTGAAGCATGGTTAGCGCCACGACTCCTCGGCTGCTAGAACCGCTTCGGCTACCACTTGCAAGTGGTGATCACTTTATAGATCCACCAGTTGTACTTGCACCGATGGCTGGAATTACTAACGCGCCATTTCGAACTCTTTGTCGAGAGCTAGGTGCTGGTTTATTTGTTTCCGAGATGGTGACAGCGCGAGCTTTGATTGAACGTCGTCCAGAAACTTTGCGAATGATTGTTCCGGGCCCTGGTGAATGGCCACGTTCAGTTCAGTTATATAGCGTTGATCCTCACACTATGCGGGCTGCTGTAACCATGATTGGTAAAGAAAATTTGGCCGACCATATTGATATGAATTTTGGATGTCCAGTTCCAAAAGTTACTCGTAAAGGTGGGGGAGCAGCCCTTCCTTATAAACGCAAACTTTTTAGTGCAATTGTTGGAGCAGCAGTTGAAGCTGCAAAACCATTTGGAATTCCCGTTACGGTAAAAATGCGTATTGGTATTGATACAGACCATCACACATATTTAGATGCTGCAAAATCGGCTGCAGATATTGGAGTTGCATGGGTGGCGCTACATGCGCGCACCGCTGAACAAATGTATGAAGGTAAATCTGATTGGTCAGCAATTACTCGCCTGGTCGAACATTTAGCACCAACTGGAGTTCCAGTTCTTGGAAATGGAGACATTTGGAGCGGGGCTGATGGAGTTGCAATGGTGAAAGAGACAGGCTGCGCCGGTGTAGTTGTCGGGCGAGGATGTTTGGGGCGGCCATGGCTATTTTCTGATTTAGTGGAAGCTTTTTCAGGTGGTGAGAAAAGAATTACTCCGACACTTTTTGAAGTCCGTGAAATTATGTTTCGTCACGCACAGCTAATAGTCGAGTATTTCGAATCTGAAGATCGTGGAATGCGCGACCTTCGAAAACATATGGCTTGGTACCTCAAAGGATTTAGAGTTCATAGCGAATTACGCTGTCAATTTGGAATGGTTTCAACTCTTGTTGAAATGCGCCAACTATTAGATCAACTCAGCGATCAACCATATCCAGTTGAAGTTGGCGAAAAGCCACGTGGTCGCACAAGCCATGGTCGCCCACCTACTCTTCCGGATGGTTGGCTCAACGATCCTGACGAAATGGTTTCGATTGAATTAGAAGATGCATTTTCGGGTGGATAGATAATGTTTCTTTTTCGTTGGATTCGTCGCCTTATTTCGCTGGTAATTCTTATCGCTTTAGTGCTTCCTTCTTATGGCGCATATAAAGTTTTTCAGGCCGCGCATAATCCGGTGACTCGAAATGCTGATGTCATTGTTGTACTTGGAACAGCGCAATTTGATGGAAGACCAAGTGAGCCACTCCTGGCACGATTGGAAGAAGCAAAACGAATATTCAAATTAGGACTTGCCCCCACAATTATTACCGTTGGTGCAGGCGCGCCAGGTGATCGCACTACTGAGGCAGCTGCAGGCAAAGCCTGGTTGCAATCAGAAGGAATCTCTTCAAAGAAAATTACCGCTGTAGAAATTGGGCGAGACACATTGAGCAGCACTAAGGCATATATAAAAGTTATGCAGAAGAGAATGGTGAGTGATGTCATCATCGTTACCGATCCTTATCACTGTGCACGTGCAATCACGATGGCTAATGACAATCACGTGATTGCAACATGTTCACCAGTCACAACCGGACCAAATTCCCTGAGCAATTCCTCTTACAAATACTTATTGCGCGAAGCGGGTGCTTATATTGTTTATATAACACTGGGCCGTAGAGGAATCCAAATAAGTGACCATTTACCAAACTCGGCGATAGTCACTAAGGTATTGGGATGAGTAACGCAGGTAATTACACAGAGAGCGACAAAGAACGCTTTCTCGATGAACCAGCTAAGCGAGCAGGTCGCACCGAATTTATGCGAGATCGTGCACGAGTTATTCATTCTGCAGCGCTGCGCCGTTTAGCTGCAAAGACTCAAGTTGCAGTGCCTTGGGAAAATGATTTTCAAAGAACGCGTTTGTCGCACTCACTTGAATGTGCACAGATTGGTCGCGAACTTGGAGAATCACTCGGTGCCGATCCTGATTTACAAGACACTGCATGTCTGGCACACGATTTAGGCCACCCACCATTTGGGCACAATGGCGAAGAAGCGCTTGCAAGTGTTTCCAAAGATTGCGGTGGCTTTGAAGGAAATGCTCAGTCACTACGTTTATTGATTCGCCTTGAAGCTAAAACCGTTGATGCCGAAGGAAAGAGTGTTGGACTCAATTTAACTCGCGCATCGCTGGATGCGGCTACAAAGTACCCATGGCCAAGTTCTCAGAACTCACGAAAGTTTGGCGTGTACGACGATGATCTTGAAATATTTACTTGGATGCGAAAAGGAGCACCAGAGGGTAAGAAATGCATCGAAGCCCAAATTATGGATTGGTCAGATGATTGTGCCTATTCAGTGCATGACCTAGAAGATGCAATTTTCGCAAATCAAGTCAGTGTAAAAACATTTCAACAAGATTTACCGCAATTACATACTGTGATGCTTGAGCAATATGGAAGTAGCGCTACCCAGCAAGAAGCTTCTGATGCACTAGATCGCCTTTCAAATTTATCTGCCTGGCCACAGTATTACGATGGAAGTCATCGCAGTCTGGCACGATTGAAGGATTCAACGAGCCAACTTATAGGTCGCTTTGTTTTGGCTGCTGAAATGCAGACTCGTGAAATTCATGGAACTGGAAAACTTTCCCGTTATGGTGCAAATCTTGAAGTCCCGCGCGAGCAGATTGTCGAAGTTGATTTTCTCAAAGCAGTAGCTGGTCATTACCTCATCAATGCAGGACATTCACAAGAGCGCTATGCAAAACAACAAGTAATCATCACCGAATTAGTTGAGATGCTTTATGCCAGTGCGCCGCGAGAATTAGATTCATTTTTCAAGAAACCATGGGATGAGGCGGCTAATGATTCGGCGCGTTTACGCGTAGTTATTGATCAGATTGCAGCGCTGACTGACCCTGGTGCCTATGCCTTACATGCGCGCTTGCTTGCTACTAGATAAGGTGCACTCATGAGTGGTCGTATCAAGGATGAAGATGTTGCCTACATCCGTGATCGCGCACCGATAGATGAAGTGGTGGGCGATTATGTCCAGCTAAAAAATGCAGGTGGCGGTCAGAAAAAAGGTCTTTGCCCATTTCATGATGAAAAATCTCCTTCATTTCATGTAACTCCAAGCAAAGGTTATTTTCATTGTTTTGGTTGTCAAACTGGTGGAGATGTCATTGCATTTTTGATGAAAATTGATCATCTCTCATTTGCCGAAACTGTAGAACGCCTTGCAGATCGAATTGGATACACCTTGCGATACGAAGAGGGTGCAAGTGGAGCATCGGCTCCCGCAGGTCAGCGTTCGCGTTTAATTTCAGCGCATCTTGAAGCTGCAAAGTTTTATCAAGAACAACTCAATACTTCTCCAGGCGCGGCGCATGGTCGCGACTTATTGACGAAGCGTGGTTTCGATAAGGCCGCATGCCAGCATTTCGGAGTGGGCTATGCACCCGATGAATGGGATGCACTCACTAAGCATTTGCGCGCTATGGGTTACACAATTGAAGAGTTAGAAGTCGGTGGACTTTCAAAGATGGGCCAGCGTGGTCCGATTGATAAATTCCGCAATCGATTGATGTGGCCAATTCGAGATATTTCAGGTGATGTTGTGGGCTTTGGTGCTCGCAAGTTAGCAAGTGATGAGGAAGATCAAGGTCCTAAATACCTCAACACGTCAGAGACTCCAATTTATAAAAAGAGCCAAGTTCTCTACGGCTTAGATATTGCGAAGAAAGAAATTGCTAAAAAGCGGCAAGCAGTTATCGTTGAAGGCTATACCGATGTAATGGCAGCGCATTTAGCAGGAATCACAACGGCAGTTGCAACATGTGGAACCGCATTCGGCGCTGACCATATTCGTATTCTTCGTAGATTGCTCATGGACGATGATTCTTTCCGCGGCGAAGTCATCTTCACTTTTGATGGAGATGCAGCTGGACAAAAAGCCGCCTTGCGCGCCTTTGGTGAAGATCAAAAATTTGTAACGCAGACATTTGTGGCAGTTGAACCAGATGGATTAGATCCTTGCGACCTGAGACAGCAAAAAGGTGATTTAGCGCTTCGCGATCTTATTGCTCGTCGAGTTCCACTTTTTGAATTTGCTATTCGTACTGAATTATCACACCACAAATTAGATACTGCAGAAGGGCGCATCAATGCTCTTAATGCCGCTGCTCCATTGGTTGCCCAGATTCGTGACAAATCTTTGCGCCCTGAATACACGCGTTTACTTGCAGGTTGGCTTGGCGTAGAAGTTGAAATAGTTTCTTCAGCTGTTGCACAAGGTGCTAAAAATCGTCCAGCAACACGAGTTGAAGAGAGCACTGAAACACTTGTTGATAATGCATGGCGGCCCGAACCCAATGAAGCCAGACTGATTTTGGAACGCGAAGTTCTCAAAGCGAGAATTCAAGAGCCCAATCTTTTTGGTGCATCAAATATTTTATGGAAAGAAATTGAAGCAACTGAATTTACGCATCCTGCATATCGAGAAATTCGAAGTGTCATAGATTCAAAGGCATCAGAGACTCCTTTGACGATTGAATTAATTGAGAATGTAAATATGAAGGCGCTCTATACCGAGTTGGCAGTTGAGCCAATTCGCGCCGATGGAAAAGTAACTGAGCATTATGTTGCCAGTATCGTGGCCCGACTTCGCGAAGTTGCAATCTCTCGAGCAATTGCTGAATTAAAATCGAGTCTCCAGCGACTCAATCCGGTAGAAAATGAGATTGAATACAATGCCGCTTTTGCTCAATTAGTAGCGCTGGAAAGTGCTCGTCGAGCCCTTCACGACGTTGCCCTGGGTGGCTTGTAGCTGATTTCGACCTCACGCCACTGGTGCGCTAGAGTGTGCGTTTGTTAGAAGATCTTCGGATCAGTAAGTGCACTATTCCCTGATAGCTCAATGGCAGAGCAGCCGGCTGTTAACCGGCAGGTTCTTGGTTCGAATCCAAGTCAGGGAGCTTTTTCAGGAACTTCACAGGAAAATAATTTAGCATTGGGCATATGAGTTCATTACAAATATCACTCCGAAAAACCATCGCCTCATGGCGCACCCAAGTCATCTACATTCGAATCATCCGCTTATGGCTGGGATTCACCTGGATATATGCCGGGTGGGACAAGGCAACGGATCCAGGTTTTCTTACTAAAGGTGGACCTACATATATAGGTGCACAACTTGCAGGATATGCAACGCAATCCCCAGTTAGTTTTATCTTCAATAAGATGATTGAACATTCATTACTCATCGGAATATTTGTAATCCTGAGTGAATTCGCAATTGGCTTAGCGACCCTTCTCTTTGTGGCTCCAACAACTGCAGCCCTTGCAGGTTTTACGATGTCGGTTGGACTATGGCTTGCAAGTAGTTTCCACGTGAAGCCATATTTTCTTGGAAGCGATACTGCATATGCAGTGCTGTGGCTTACGTACTTCTTATTCTTACTTGGTAAGCGCAGAAAATTAGATGTTGCACTCGATCGTCGTGGATTCATGCGCGTAGGCGCACTTGGAATTACTGCAGTTGCCATTAGTGCATTAGGTAAAGCGCTCCCACGTGCAGCAAAGAACAATGGTTCATCAAATAGTGCTGCAAGTAAAAATTTAGTTAAAATTGTCACTCTTCCCATTGGTGGTACTCATCAATTCACGCTGGCTTCAGGTGATCCGGCGATGCTCTTTCGCACGAGCAACGGTGTTTTTGCATATTCTCGAGTCTGTACTCATCAAGGATGTGTTGTCGAATACGTTCCTGGTAATAAAGAACTTATTTGTCCGTGCCACGGCGCTACTTTCGATCCATTCAATAGCGCCCAAGTACTTGCAGGTCCAACAAATATTCCATTACCAAAAGTCAGTGTCGCTATAAAAGGAGATTGGGTGGTTCTTGTATGAAAAAAACAATTGCAAAAGTAGGAGTCGGTTTCTTGTTAGGAGCAAGCGTTGCTGGAGGAATCGCGACAGCGGCCTCAAATAGCACCCCAACAATCAAAGCGTGCGTCGATAACAGAACACAAGCAATGTATTTATCTGCCGATGGAACATGTGCGAAAACTCGCACCTTGGTTGACCTCAGCTCTGGCGGAATGAGTGTGCGAAATATCGCCTCTGCTGTAACACCCTCTGTAGTTTCCATTCAGGTTACATCTGCAACTGGAAGCGGTACAGGTTCGGGCTCGATTTATAAGACGAGTGCTAATTCGAGTTACATCATTACGAATAATCACGTCGTCGAGTCTGCTGCAACGTCTGGAACAATTTCTGTTGAATTACTCAATGGCGATCTCATTGATGCAAAAATTGTTGGACGAGATACAAATTATGACCTAGCAGTCATTCAAGTTCAGCAAGGTAATTTGCCTGTGATACCAATTGGTGATTCATCAAAGGTGATGGTGGGAGATCCTGTCGTTGCAATTGGTTCACCCCTAGGTCTTGCAAGCACAGTAACAAGCGGGATTATTTCTGCACTCAATCGACCTGTTACAACAGGGGCCGTTGGAACAGAATCCTATGTCGATGCGATTCAAACTGATGCTGCAATCAATCCGGGTAATTCAGGTGGAGCACTCGTAGATTCGCAAGGAAGAATCATTGGCGTCAACTCTGCCATTGCATCACTATCAAGTGGTGGAGGAACTGCAGGAAGTATTGGACTGGGATTCTCGATTCCTATCAATGAAGCAAAGCGAATCATTGATGAAATTATTGCTACAGGAAAATCAACTAGACCTGTACTCGGAGTCTATTTTGATAGTGCGTACACAGGTGTGGGCGCAAAGATCACGAAGTTGAGTGCCGGTGAAGGCGCCGAAAAAGCTGGCATCCCAGTTGGTGCAATTATTCGTACCATCGATGGCGTCAAGATTGCGGATCAAGTTGGTGCAATTGTGCGAATCCGTTCCTACGCACCTGGTGCAACGGTCACGGTTGTCGTTGATATGCCAACGGGTGGACAAAAAACATTCAAAGTAATTCTGGGCTCGGCTTCATCTAGCTAATTCGTGTAACACAAATGCAATAGAGGGAAGGTAGGGTTTGCGACATGGCACTCTTTAGATTGAAGGTCGCACTCCCTGACCGTCCAGGTTCCCTTGGAACAATTGCATCTGCAATTGGAGCGGCAGGTGGCGATATTCGTGGACTTGTTGTTATGAAGTCTGAAGATGGTCGCGGTTATGACGATATTACTGTTGCAGTTCCTGGCAGTGACCCAACAGATTTGATTGAGGTACTTACATCTATTGGTGGCGTGGAAGTTATTTCAGTAACACCAGTTCAATAATTAAAGTACGCGCGCACCTTGACTTGGAAGCGATGTAAAGAATCTTGGTTTCACAAAACCTGAATCACTAAATGCTTTTTCTATCGCTTGTTTTGTTGCTTCAATTTCACTCGCCTTGATCAGCGCAATGGCGCTTCCACCAAATCCGCCGCCCACCATTCGAGCACCTAAAGCACCTGAAGAAATTGATGCATTCACAGCGCAATCGAGTTCAGGGCATGAAACCGTGTAATCATCACGAAGGGAAGCGTGTGACTCGTTGATAAGTGCGCCAAGGTGAACAAAGTCGTTCGCTTCTAATGCTTTTACGGCGTCTAGAACTCTTTGAATTTCTGTCACAGCATGACGGGCCCGAATATATTCTGTCTCAGTTATTTTTTCGCGGTTATTGTTCAATTGCTCACTGGATAAATGTCGCATCGAAATAATTCCAAGTTTTGCCACAACTGAGTCACAAGATGCACGCCGCTGCGCATATCCACCATCAACTAATTCATGATGTGCCTGAGTATCAATGATAAGTAACTCTAGGTTTGCAGACGCAACATCAAATGAAATGTTTGTAGTCGATAGATCGCGGCAATCGAGTAGTAAAGCACTGCCATCATTGGCCATCAGGGAGACAGATTGATCCATGATTCCGCATGGCATTCCTACATAATCATTTTCAGCGCGCTGACAAAGTCGAGCAAGGGTTGGTAAATCATGGCCTAAGGAAAAAAGTGAATTCAAGGCTGTAGCAACACTTGCTTCAAGGGCGGCTGAGGATGAAAGACCTGCGCCTAACGGAACATTTCCATCTATCAGGATTTCAAGTCCAGAAGTAACTCCAAGAGCCCACACGACACCTAGGACATATTTTTCCCAATCACCCGAACGCGAAGGCGAAATATCTGCAAGAGGAATCTCGAGAATTTCACTCTCTCGTTGCAGCGAAGCAATTTTTAGAGTTCCTGAATCATTTTTTGAGATCGCTACGAAAGTACAATCTTGAATGGCAAAGGGGAGTACAAATCCCTCGCTGTAATCAATATGTTCGCCAATGAGATTGACGCGACCTGGAGCAGCGGCAGAAATATCTGGTGGATGACCAAAAACTTCTTGGAACTTTTGCGCGATTGAATTCATTGAAAATTATCCGAACGAGGCGAGTGTGTCACCAACCATTGCGCCTATATCGCGCGTTGGTTTCCAGTTCAAAACTCGTTCCGCTTTTGAGATATCTGCAATGAGTACCGCTGGGTCACCTGCGCGACGTGGAGAATCTACAAAGGCGATTTCTTTGCCTATTGCTGAAGAAGAAGCAGCAAGAACTTCGCGCACTGAATATCCTCCGCCAGAACCTAGATTGAAAATTTCATGTCCCGTCTTGCCAAGTGAATTGAGGGCTTTGATATGAGCATCAATTAAATCAACGACGTGCACATAATCACGGATACATGTGCCATCTTTGGTAGGCCAATCGCTTCCAAATATTTTTACTGGATTTGCTGATGTACTGCGCAAAACATTGGGAATCAAATGCGTTTCAGGATTATGTCGTTCTGTGAGCCAGCCACGCGCACTTTTGAGGCAACCAGCCACGTTGAAATATCGAAGAGATGCCGCGCAAAGTCCATGGCCGCGGGCTTCATCGGTGATCATTGCATCAATCGCTAATTTTGTTGCACCATATGCATTGGTGGGCCTAGTGGGTGCCCCTTCGCTTATTGGTAGAACTTCTGGCTCACCATATGTTGCAGCTGATGAGGAAAAAATAAGTTTTTGAATATTCGCTCGGCGCATCTCATCGAGCAGATTGCGAGTTCCACCAACATTGACGCTCCAATATAACTCTGGTTTTTCAACAGATTCACCTACAAGAGATTTACCTGCAAAATGCATAACCGCATCGCAACCTTTAAGGGCTTGCCCAATATCTGAAGTATTGAGAAGTGAACCTTGAATAAATGTGGTTCCGGCAGGCACGTTATCTGCATGCCCAGTACTGCAATCATCGAGAATATTTACATCGAAACCTTGTGACATCAAAATATCAACTGCTGTTGATCCGATATAGCCCGCACCACCAGTAACTAATATGCGCATCATTTCTCCAATTTCACTGCACGTAATTGTTCAGCTGATTGCTCGGGGCGCATATCCATAATGAATGCACCCATTGCCGATTCAGATCCGGCGAGATATTTCAGTTTTCCTGGTGCACGTCGCACACTCGTAATCTGCCAGTGCAAGCGAAGTAAATCACGACCAACTCGAACAGGGGCTTGATGCCATGCTGCGATATATGCCATTTCAATTCCGAATACTCCGTCGAGTCGTTTCATAACTTCAAGTGCAATTTCTGGGTAAGCGTCAGCAGCCCTTGGTGAAAGTTCTGCTAAATCTGCGACAGGACGCAGTGGCGCAACATGAATTTCGTAGGGATATCGTGAAGCGTAAGGAACAAATGCAATCCATTCACTATTACGAGCGATAATTCTAATTTCATCACGAATTTCGCGTGCTACAACATCATCAAAAAGTACGTGGCCGGTTGATTCCTTGTACTCGCGGGCAACTCTAAGCATTTTTTCTACTCGTGGAGGCAAATAAGAGTATGCATATATTTGTCCATGAGGATGCGAAATTGTTACGCCAATTTCTTCGCCTCGATTTTCAAAAGGAGCAATGTGCTCAATGAATTTTTTTTGTGAAAGTTCGCGAATTCGATCTTGCCATGCTTCAAGCAAAACTCGTACGCGCTCAGGGGAAAGATCTTTAAACGATTGACCATGGTCAGGTGTAAAACATATGACTTCACACTTTCCAGCTGATGTTCCTGTATCAGTATCAGGACCAACGAGATCAGGGAGCGCCCAATCACCTACTGGAGGTCGAAGTGATGGTGATCGGTTATCAAAGACGACAACTTCATAATCACTTTCAGGAATTTCGGTAAGTAAATCAGAATGCGTTGGACATAGCGGACACAATTCTTTAGGTGGCAGAAATATTCGTCCTTGGCGATGCGCCGCCATAGCAACCCATTCGTTGACTAATGGATCAAGTCGCAGTTCACCAATTCCAGGCTGTTCCTCTATCGGGCGCTTGTCGGCGGCACTTCGCGCATGACCTTGAGTGTCGTAATAGCGAATGGTGCGACCATCTGACATTTCACGGTCGGTGCGTGTAACTCCGGCTTCTAATCTTTTACTCTCGCCCATAGTGTCGTTACTCTACCTTTGTGAGCGAGCAAAGAGCACTTTTGAGCACTTCACATAGCTCATTGCTCTGTGAAGTTGTCGATGGGGCGCTACTGATTCGCCATTGGGGTGCTCCGCTTTCTGGCGATTTGAGTCGTATCGCCCAAGCAATGAAACCTTCAATTGCTAATAGCGCCTTTGATCAGATTCAAAGCGGTGGAATTATGCGCGAGAGTTCTCGTGGATTTTTGGGTCGCCCTGCATTGAGTGGTCATCGCAATGGAAGTTCTTGGTCCACTAAATTTGAAGTGACAGATTTTCATCACAGCGATTCAAAAGTTAAAATAACGTTGCGGGATTTACATGCCGAACTAGAAGTTGTAATTTCATTTGAGATGGATCAATTTGGAGTACTCACTCAGAATGCAACTGTAAATAATTTAGGAGATACGAATTATTCGTTAGATGATTTCACTCATTGGTTGCCATTGCCTGAAGAAGCAACTCAAACTCTCGATTTTGCTGGGCGCTGGGCGAATGAAAGAAATCCTCAGCGCCGAGATATTGCCACGGGAACATGGATACGTGACACACGTGAGGGACGCAGCGGGCATAATTTTTCAATCGCAGATATTGCACTTACTTCACATACAACATTTGCGAACGGTGATGCATGGGCAACGAGTATTGCATGGAGTGGAAACTCTCAATATTTAGTAGAGCGCTTATGGAATGGTGAACAATCCATGGGCGCTGGCGAGTTATTACTTCCAGGTGAAGTACAACTTGGCGCGGGGGAGAGTTATCAAGCTCCAACCCTTATTTCTATTTACTCAGCATCAGGCTTAGATGGAATTGCATCAGCATTTCATAGTCATATTCGTGCACGTGCGCTTCATCCTCGACGCCCACGCCCACTGACACTTAATATGTGGGAAGCAATTTATTTTAATCACAATGAAGAAAAGATTAAGAAGCTCATTGATGTCGCAGCTGAGATTGGAATAGAGCGAGTTGTTCTCGATGATGGCTGGTTCCTCGGAAGACGCAACGACAGAATTGGCCTAGGAGATTGGGAAATAGATCCTGCTGTTTGGCCACAAGGTCTTTCGCCTATCATCAAATATATTAACGATAAAGGCATTGAATTTGGCTTGTGGTTTGAAGGAGAAATGGTTAACCCAGATTCAAACATTTATCGCGAACATCCCGAATGGATTTTGCACGAAGGCGATCGCGTTCCACCTCTGTGGCGCAATCAATTAGTTTTAGATCTTTCCCATGAGGGTGCCTATAACCACGTACTCGAGCAGGTCAGCGCAATACTTTCAACGCATTCGATTGCTTACATTAAGTGGGATCACAACCGAGTACTAGTTGATGCAGGGCACCTCGGTAAGGCTGGAGTCCGCAAACAAACCCAAGCGATTTATCGTCTCTTTGCAGAACTCAAAAAGCGTCACAAAGACTTAGAGATTGAATCATGCGCATCAGGTGGTGCCCGTGTTGATTTAGGTGTTATTGATTATGTGGATCGTTTTTGGACAAGTGATAACAATGACGCATTAGCTCGTCAAAATATTCAACGTTGGACATCCCAAGTTATTCCACCTGAAATGTTGGGAACTCATATCGGACCAACGCATGGACACCAAACTGGACGCACACTAGAACTATCGATGCGTGCGACAACGGCGCTCTTTGGTCACGCAGGAATTGAATGGGATATTACTGAGGCAAGTACACAAGAACGTGCGTATTTGAAATCTTGGGCAGATTATTACAAAGCGAATCGAGCATTCTTGCATTCATCCACGATGGTTCGGGTTGATTATCCAGATGAGCATGGCTTATTACATGGAGTGGTTTCTAAAGATAAATCGCATGGGCTTTTTGCTTACGTTCAAATTACCCCAACTGTTGCAGTCAATCCTGCACCACTTAAATTTCCTGGTTTAGATATCGCATCAAATTATGAAATCAAGGCAGTTTATCCAGCCGGCGAGCCTCGATATATGGTTGTTCAAAAGCCTGAATGGATGAATGGGATACATATTTCGGGTTCTGCGCTAGCAATGGTTGGAGTGAGTGCGCCAATACTTGCACCAGCAAATGCATTCTTAATAGAAATAAATAAGATCTAATCAACCCAATTCAGGGTTCGTTCAATTGCTTTCTTCCAACCTGCATACCCCTGAGAACGAGATTCTGAAGTTGATGTCGAAGACCACCTACGAGATTGCTTCCATTGTTTGCGAACTTCATCAGTTGATGACCAGAAACCAACTGCAATTCCAGCGGCGTACGCAGCACCGAGAGCTGTTGTCTCGGTGATAAGTGGTCTGGTGATATCAATTCCCATGATGTCTGCTTGCATCTGCATACAGAGTGAGTTGGCTGTAATTCCTCCATCAACGCGCATCTCTGTCATTGGAACACCAGAGTCAGCAACCATTGCATCCATAATTTCTTTAGTTTGATAACAAATTGCTTCTAGGGCTGCACGTGCAAGATGAGCTTTAGTTGTAGCGCGTGTAAGTCCAACAATTACTCCACGAGCATCGGAGCGCCAATATGGAGCAAAGAGACCAGAAAATGCAGGAACAAAATACACGCCTTCAGTATCTGCGACCGATGAAGCTAAATGTTCTGTCTCTGCGGCATTGCTTATGATTCCTAATTGATCGCGCAACCACTGAATTGCTGACCCAGTAACTGCAACAGAACCTTCTAGTGCATAGCGGGCCGGTTCATTTCCAAATTTATAACAGACTGTTGTGAGTAATCCGTTCTGTGATCGAACGATGTCAGTGCCCGTATTGAGCAGAGCGAAGTTTCCAGTTCCGTATGTTGTCTTTGATTCACCACGATCAAAACAAACTTGTCCGACCATTGCAGCTTGTTGGTCTCCTAGTATTCCAGCAATTGGTATTGCACTTCCAAATGGTCCATGTGGGTCAGTCATTGCATAAATTTCAGAGGACGACTTTATTTCAGGCAATACGTTTCGGGGAATTTCAAAAATCTTAAGAAGTTCTTGATCCCAGTCAAGTGTTTCTAAATTCATAAGCAAGGTGCGACTTGCATTGGTTACATCTGTAACGTGGACTCCACCGCGAACCCCACCAGATAAATTCCAGAGAATCCAAGAGTCAATTGTTCCAAAACGTGCATTTCCTGAAGCAATTGCACTTCGGACTTGCGGTATTTCCTTGATAAACCAGTGCATCTTACTTCCAGCAAAATAAGGGGCAATAGTTAATCCGGTGCGATGAGTAATGAGCTCTTTTGATTCTTTGCTCAACGAATCTAAATAGTTAGCGGTTCTTGTATCTTGCCAAACAATTGCATTGGCCAATGGCAATCCTGTTGTGACATCCCAAGCCAGCGTTGTTTCGCGCTGATTCGTAATTCCAATGCCTACTAAATCCGAAGCTAATAAATTTGCTTGCTTGAGTGCGCCTGATATTACTTCTTGCGTTCTCTCCCATATTTCACTGGCATCGTGTTCGACCCACCCGGAGTGAGGCATGATTTGGCGATGCTCTAATTGATGTTGACCAACAACGTTTCCAGAATGATCAAAAATCATAAAGCGAGTGCTACTTGTGCCTTGGTCCAAACTTCCGATAAACGCCATGGTTAGAAATGCCCTCTGCCTTAAGTTAGGCTTACTCTACTCAGACAAATTGGAGATGCAACGCAATGTTTACCTCAGTCCTATCGCCCGAACAGCGAAATGAGGCCGTTGCTCAACTCAAAAAAGATTCTTTCGACATACTCGTCATTGGTGGCGGAATAACGGGAGTTGGCGCCGCACTTGATGCCGCATCTCGTGGTCTCAAAGTGGCACTCATCGAAGCCAACGATTTCGCATCAGGAACATCGAGTCGTTCTAGCAAATTAATTCATGGCGGTCTTAGATATTTAGAGCAATACGATTTTAAGTTAGTTCGAGAAGCATTACATGAGCGAGAATTAATGGTTGCATCTCTTGCACCACACCTCGTGAAACCAGTTGGTTTTTTATTTCCACTGACTGAAAAATTTAGAGAACGCACATATGTTGGAGCTGGTTTAGCTCTGTATGACGCGCTTCGTGGTTTTCAACGTGCATTGCCGTGGCATAAACATATTAGCCAAAGAAAAATCGTAGAGATTGCACCATCACTTCGTACAGATATTGTTACTGGTGCAATCA